>NZ_JAHBAY010000001.1:900000-977927 GCF_018499875.1 Kineosporia corallincola
TCGAGCTGCTGGGCCTGCGGCAGGTCCAGACCGGCCGTGACGTCGCGGTGGGCCGTGGGCGGGTGGTTGACCGTGTCACGGGTCTCGGCGAACACCCGCTCCAGCTGCTGCTGGTAGTCGCGCAGCGCCTGCTCGGCCTCCTCCACGGTGATGTCGCCGCGCCCGATCAGGCCCTCGGTGTACAGCTTGCGCACACTGCGCTTGGCCTCGATCAGGTTGTACATCAGCGGCTGGGTCATCGAGGGGTCGTCGCCCTCGTTGTGACCACGGCGCCGGTAGCAGACCATGTCGATGACGACGTCCTTGTCGAACGCCATCCGGAACTCGAAGGCCAGCCGCGCCACCCGGACGCAGGCCTCCGGATCGTCGCCGTTCACGTGGAAGATCGGCGCCTGGATCATCCGGGCGGCATCGGTGCAGTACACCGACGAGCGGGAGGACGACGGGGCGGTGGTGAAACCGACCTGGTTGTTGATGACGACGTGCACCGTGCCGCCGGTGCGGTAACCCCGCAGCTGCGACAGGTTCAGCGTCTCGGTGACCACGCCCTGGCCGGCGAAGGCGGCGTCGCCGTGCATCAGCACCGGCAGCACCGAGAAGATCTCGCCCTGCCGGTCCAGCCGGTCCTGCTTGGCCCGGGCCACACCCTCCAGCACCGGGTTGACCGCCTCCAGGTGGGAGGGGTTGGCGGCCAGGTAGACCCGGGTCTTCTCGCCGGTCTCCGCGGTGTAGCGCCCCTCGGTGCCGAGGTGGTACTTCACGTCACCGGAACCCTGCACGCTGCGCGGGTCCTGCTGGCCCTCGAACTCGCGGAAGATCTGGCCGTAGCTCTTGCCCGCGATGTTGGCCAGCACGTTCAGCCGGCCGCGGTGCGGCATGCCGATGCAGACCTCGTCGAGCTGGGCCCGGGCGGCGTTGGTCAGCAGCTCGTCGAGCAGCGCGATGACCGACTCGCCGCCCTCCAGGCTGAACCGCTTCTGCCCGACGAACTTGGTCTGGAGGAAGGTCTCGAACGCCTCGGCCGCGTTCAGCCGGCCGAGGATGCGCAGCTGCTCCTCGCGGCTCGGCTTGGCGTACGGCCGCTCCAGCCGGGCCTGGAGCCAGCGCCGCTGCTCCGGGTCCTGGATGTGCATGTACTCGATACCGACTGTGCGGCAGTAGGTGTCGCGCAGCACGCCGAGAATGTGCCGCAGCGTGGCGGATGGCTTGCCGGTGAAACCGCCCGTCGGCACCTCGCGCTCGAGGTCCCACAGGGTCAGCCCGTGGGTGGTGATGTCGAGGTCGGGGTGCCGGCGCTGCTTGTACTCCAGCGGGTCGGTGTCGGCCATCAGGTGACCGCGCACCCGGTAGGAGTGGATCAGCTCCTGCACCCGGGCGGTCTTGTTGATCTGGTCGTCGTGCGAGACCGAGATGTCGCGCACCCAGCGCACCGGCTCGTAGGGCAGCCGCAGCGAGCGGAAGACCCGGTCGTAGAAACCGTCTTCGCCGAGCAGCTTGCTGTGCACGACCCGCAGGAACTCGCCGGACCCCGCGCCCTGGATGATGCGGTGGTCGTAGGTGGAGGTCAGCGTCATCATCTTGCTGACGGCCAGCCGGGCGATGGTCTCTTCCGAGGCGCCCTGGTACTCGGCCGGGTAGTCCATGGCCCCGACGCCGATGATCGCGCCCTGGCCCTTCATCAGCCGCGGCACCGAGTGCACGGTGCCGATGGTGCCCGGGTTGGTCAGGCTCATCGTGGTGCCGGCGAAGTCGTCGGCCCCGAGCTTGCCGTTGCGGGCACGCCGCACGACGTCTTCGTAGGCCGCCCAGAACTCGGCGAAGTCCATGCCGTCGCAGTGCCGCACGTTCGGCACCAGTAGCTGGCGCGAACCGTCGGGCTTGGGCATGTCGATCGCGATGCCGAGGTTGATGTGGGCCGGCTGCACGATCGCCGGCTTGCCGTCCTCCTCGGTGTAGGAGGCGTTCATCGACGGCATCAGCTCGAGCGCCTCGACCAGCGCGAAGCCGATGAGGTGGGTGAACGACACCTTGCCGCCGCGGGAGCGGGCCAGGTGGTTGTTGATCACGATGCGGTTGTCGATCAGGAGCTTGGCCGGGACCGCCCGCACGCTGGTGGCGGTGGGCACCTCCAGGCTGGCTTCCATGTTGGTGACGACCCGTGCGGCCGGGCCCTTCAGCCGGGCCACCTGCGGGGTGTCCGGCTTCGACGGCTGCTGGGCGGCGGTCGCGGGCTCGCGGGGGGTGCGGGCGGCGGGAAGCGTGGACGGCTGCTGCGGTGCGGACGCCGGTCGCAGCGCCCGGGCGGGCTGGGCCGGCGTCGCCTCCGTGGGCCTGGTCTCGCCCCGGGTGGTCTGCGGTGGCGTGGCCACCTTCGACGTCTCCGGTGCGCTGGGTGCAGGCTTCGGTGGCTGCAATGCGGCGGTCGCGACCGGACGGCCGGCGGCCGCTCCGTTCGGGCCCGTCGCGGGAATGGTGTCCGAGAGATCGGAGTTGGCTTCGTCGGAGGACCGCGAGCTGGTCCGCTGGTGCGGGGTCTCAGCAGGCTGGTAATCGGCGAAGAACTCCCACCACGCGGGGTCGACCGAGGACTTGTCCGACAGATACTGCTGGTACAGCTCGTCGACCAGCCACTCGTTCGGTCCGAACTCGGTCACCACAGGCTCGGAGGACACGGCGAGAATCGCCTTCTTTCAGTGCGGGGCTGAAGGGTACGTCAACCCTAACCCGATCGAGTGGGGCCGCGAGGTATTACCACTTCCACTCGTCGCCGCCGGCAGATGGTCTGCATCACCGCCTGCCGTAGGATGTCTTTACCATGCCTTCACGAAGGTGCCGGCCTACGGCCGGCTTACCCCAGTCCCGCCCCCGATCCCATCGTGATCGTGCGGCATCCACCTCTGGCTCACGCCGCGCGCCGTCCGGTTCGTCCCGGTCCGGCCCGCTTCCGGCTGCCCGCACGTTCTGTGCGGTTGCCGGCGCGTCTGCCCCCTACCCCGGCCCTCAGGGGCGTGGCCGTCACCGGAACTTCGTTGTCCGGCGCGGCGTCCCAGTCTCATGACCGAATGGATCCTCCTCGGCCTCGGCGTGCTCCTCACGCTGGGAACAGCGATCTTCGTCGCCGCCGAGTTCTCCCTGGTCGCACTCGATCGGTCTACCGTCGAGCGGGCGATCGAGTCCGGTGACAAACGGGCTCCCGGCGTCCTCGCCGCGATCCGCACCCTCTCCACCCAGCTGTCCGGCGCCCAGGTCGGCATCACGATCACCACACTGGTGGTCGGTTACCTGGTGCGGCCCTCGCTGGCCACCCTGCTGGAGGGCCCGGCCGAGGCCGTCGGCCTGGAGGGGGCGGCCGTCGACTCGGTGACAGTGGCGATCGCGCTGATCGCGGCCACCGGCTTCTCGATGGTCGTCGGCGAGCTCATCCCGAAGAACCTGGCGATCTCGGTGCCGCTGCCCACCGCCCGGGTGGTGGCCGGCCCGCAGCGCGCCTTCTCGACCCTGACGAAGCCGCTGATCACCGTGCTCAACGGCTCGGCCAACCGGCTGCTGCGCATCGTCGGGGTGGAGCCGCAGGAAGAACTGTCGGCCGGCCGTTCCCCCGAGGAACTGGCCGCGCTGGTGCGGCACTCGGCCGAGGTCGGCACACTCGACCAGCAGACCGCCACGCTGCTGACCCGCTCGCTCGGGTTCTCCAGCCGGTCCGCGGCCGACGTGATGACGCCCCGGGTGCGGATGCTCGTGCTCCAGAAGGAGGAGTCCGCGTCCGCCGTGATCACCCTGGCCCGCCGTACCGGGCACAGCCGGTTCCCGGTGGTGGACGGCGACCTGGACGACGTGGTCGGCGTCGTCCATCTGAAGAGCGCCGTCGCCGTGCCGATGGAGCGCCGCGAGGAGGTGCCGGTCGCCGCGATCATGTCCGAGGCGCTGCGCGTGCCCGAGACCATGCGGCTCGACCCGCTGCTGGTCGAGCTGCGCGCCCTCGGGCTCCAGCTGGCCGTGGTGGTGGACGAGTACGGCGGCACGGCCGGCGTGGTCACCCTGGAGGACGTGGTCGAGGAGCTGGTCGGCGACGTGTCCGACGAGCACGACCGCAGTCGTCCGGGCATCGTCCGGCGGCGTGACGGGGCCTGGCTGGTGCCGGGTCTGATGCGTCCCGACGAAGTGCGCGAACGTACCGGGGTCGATGTACCGGACGGGCATGCGTACGAGACGCTCGGCGGATTCGTGATGGCCGGGCTCGGCCGGATCCCGGTGGCGGGCGACGAGGTGCCGGTGGGCGAGGGCGCCCGGCTGCGCGTCGAGCGCATGGACGGCCGCCGGGTGGACCGGGTTCGGCTGGTGCTGCCCGAGGGCATGCAGACGGTGCGTGGTCAGGAGACCCGCACGATCACGGAAGTGACCGGGGCGGAGCCCGCCCGGGTGCAGGAACGGGTGGGACCGTCATGACGAATCTGTTCATCGCGCTGCTCCTGCTCGCGCTCAACTCGTTCTTCGTCGGTGCCGAGTTCGCGGTGATCTCGGCCCGGCGCAGCCAGGTCGAGCCGCTGGCCGACGCCGGCAGCCGGGCCGCCAAGACCGCGATGGCCGCCATGGAGCAGGTGTCGCTCATGCTGGCCTGCTGCCAGCTGGGCATCACGATCGCCTCGCTCGGCCTCGGTCTGGTGGCCGAGCCGGCGATCGCGCACCTGATCGAGGCGCCGGCCGAGGCCGCGCACCTGCCCGAAGGGCTGATCCACCCGCTGGCGTTCGCCATCGCCCTGGCGGTGGTGAGCTACCTGCACGTGGTGCTCGGCGAGATGGTGCCGAAGAACCTGGCCCTGGCCGGCCCGGACCGGGCGGTGCTGCTGCTGGCGCCGCCGCTGATGGCGGTGGCCCGGGCGGTGTCGCCGGTGATCCGACTGCTGAACTGGTTCGCCAACCACGCGGTGCGGATGCTGCGGGTGGAACCCAAGGACGAGGTCGCGGCCGCGTTCACGGCCGACGAGGTGGCCTCGATCGTCTCCGAGTCCACCCGCGAGGGCCTGCTCGACGACCACGGCCTGCTCACCGGGGCCCTGGAGTTCAGCGAGCTCTCGGCCGGTGACCTGATGATCGGCGTGAACCGGCTGGTCTGCGTGCCGGTCGGCAGCACGCCCGGCGAGGTGGAGCGTCTGGTCACCCGCACCGGCTTCAGCCGGTTCCCGGTGGTGCGGCCCGAGCGGGGCGCTCCCGGCGAGGTGCTTGATGACGACGCACCGCTCGAGGTGATCGGCTATCTCCACCTGAAGGACCTGCTCTACGCGGACGACGAACGGCACGGCCAGCCGATCCCGGAGAAGCGGGTGCGCTCGCTGGTGACGGTCAGCTCGGACGACGAGGTGGAGGAGGCCCTGGCGACGATGCAGCGCGCGGGCAGCCACCTGGCCCGGGTCGTCGACCACGAGGGACGCACGCTGGGCGTGCTGTTCCTCGAGGACGTGCTGGAAGAGCTGGTCGGCGAGGTGCGGGACGCGACCCGGCGCGATCAGGGGCGGGCTCCCGCCCGCGCCTGATCTCCGGGCAGCTTCCGGGCAGCTTCCGGCAGAGAACGGTCATCTGGGTTTCCGGGTGGCCGTTCTTGCGTTCCGGCCCGGGTCCGGATGTTCGGCCGGGTTGTCCGGGTGTTCGGCCGAGTTTCGGAAAGGCGCGCCCGGTTCTGGCCGTGGCTGCCGCCGGATCGTGCACAAGAGTTCTGTGTCACATCAACGTTTTTACCGAGCGTGACTCGACATGTCGTTCCCGTGCTCAAAGGTCACGAAATCAATAACACTGGGTTGAGGTAGTCATACGTCTTGTGCGGGATATTGGACGTCGTACGAACGGGTTAAGCCTCACACGGCGTCCCAACTTGATTTACCCCCGTCGCGGGCCTTTATAGTTCCGTGACTCTTCACCCAGAGTGCGGTAGGTAGGAACCCCCTCCACCTCCCTTCAGCCCTCCAGGAGGATGACCGGTGCCGTCGCATCGCGCCGACACAGCAGGCCCTGCGTTACGACCCCGCAACAACCGGGGTTCGCGGTCCGCAGGATCGCAGCGTCGCTCAGTTTCAGGCTCCACGCGCCGTCCGGTTCGCAAGCCGGGTAGCTCGCTCAGCGCTCCACAGGTCGGCATCGCCGGTGCCCTCGGTATCGCCACGATCGCCGCGCCCATCAGTGGCGCGATGGCTGACTCGGTGCCGGTCAAGGCTCAGGTCAACCAGATCAGCAGCACGGTCACGGCCGTGTCCGCGGTGTCCTTCCCGGCCCGTGCCGACGCAGCGGGTGTGGGCGTCATGGCGCTGTCGGTGGTTCCCGCCGACACCACGGTGGCCGACACCCCCGATCTGCTCGCCGCTCCCAAGACGATCATCGTCAGCGGCACGGCCTCCCGCTCCAACGAGCGCTCCGTGCTGCCCGGTTGCAGCGGCGTGGCCACCACCACCACGGCGAGCAACGGTCAGCTGCCCGACAGCTCGCTCTGCACGCTGTGGGACTCCGACCACCGGTTGCGGGCCGATGCCGCGGTCGCGCTGGCGAAGCTCAACATCGCTTACAAGCAGGAGTTCGGCACCGACATCTGCCTGACCGACTCCTACCGCACGCTGGCGGAGCAGTACTCGGTCAAGGCCCGCAAGCCCACGCTCGCGGCCACGCCGGGCACCAGCGAACACGGCTGGGGTCTGGCTGCCGACCTGGGTTGCGGCGTCGAGACCGGCACCAGCAATGCCAAGTTCCAGTGGCTCGCCGACAATGCCGGCGCCTACGGCTGGGAGAACCCGGACTGGGCCAAGGTCGGCGGCGGTGGCCCGTACGAGCCGTGGCACTGGGAGTACACGGCCGGCGAATGATCTCGGCTCGCGGGGTCCTGCTTCGGCAGGGCCCCGCGAACGTTTTGCTGACATACCCGCGGCCAGCGTTTCGGCGACTCCAGCGGCGGCCGGGTCGCGCGGGTCGGCAGTTCTCCCCCTGGTCCGTGGCGGAAAGGGTTCCACGGGCCAGGCTGCCGTTCGCTGCGGATGACCGTCCCCGGGGCGGCCGAATCACTGACCGCGGGTGGCACTGTGCACTTGTCAGGTGCTGCCTGCCTGTTGCTCAGGGGTGAGTGCTTCTGGTTCGGGGTTTTCACGCTGGTGCTCGCTTCAGGGGTGGGCTCACAGCGTTGGTGGATCGTTTCTGGAACGTCGCCGCACTGACCGCGTGATCGCTGGTCCGGGGCGGTGGTTCTTCTTGCTGCGGTACTGCTTTGGTGCCGCACGACTCCCGTGCATCACACGGACTCCCGTGCTCGGCCCCGTGGGTGGAACTCTGGTGCGGGCCGACTGCCCCATCGTCTGTTCCGGCTGAAACGCTTGGCCCGCGCCTGCTTCTCGACGCCGGACCCGAAGAACGTTCAAGTGTTCAGATGTTTCCGTGGTGCTGGCCGTTCAGGTGACCCTGGTGCGGCCCGGTAACAACGGGCTCGACTCGGCTGCCACATTCCCGGACGGTGCTTGGTGTTTCGATGGTGCAGAGGTGCTGTGCTGCTGAAATGCTGTGGTGCTGCGGAGGATCTGCTGATCGAGGTCAGCTGGCTTCGCGGAGCTGAGCGTTCTTGCGGGCCTCGCGACGCTCCTTGCGCTCGGCGCTGTAGATCGCCTCACGGTCTTCTTCCGTGAGACCGCCCCACACGCCGTACGGTTCGCGAACCGAAAGGCCGTGCTCGCGGCACTGATCCATCACCGGGCAGCCGGCGCACACGGCGACCGCGGCGGCGTCACGCTTGTGACGGGCCGGGCCGCGCTCACCCTCGGGGTGGAAGAAGAGCTGGGGGTCGGCCTCGCGGCACGCGCCCTGGTACTGCCACTCCCAGACGTCAGCGACGGGAACGGGAAGTCGGGAAAGCTCGGCCATCAGGTCCTCCGCTGTAGTGCAGTGATCGGCCGCCTCGGCCGATCGGGTGGTTAGACCTTACTAACCGAGTCAGTCATTGTTCAAGCCCTTCGCTCCGAAACTTGTTCAGGAGTACTTCAAGGTTGCCGTCCGGGAGGTGAATCGCTTCGGACCGACGGGTGTCGCACAACTTTGTCGACGTGTCTGGTCCGGAAACCTCATTTGGCCACTGAGCTGCGGATATCTGCTGATTGACGGTCATGATCAGGTTGTTGAACAACCCGATGGAGTGGGTTGTTCAGGACCTTGGACCGGGGCGCATCGGTTCGTTCGGATCGGTGCACGAAGCGCTCAACGGCGAAGCGATTCACGGGCGTGTCGCGCTTGTGCAACGGTTCACGAGGGTCCGGATGGGCGGGCTGAAGCGATTCGCAGGGCTGCTCTGAAGCGGTTTGTGCCCTTGCATCGATTCGGTTCGGGGTGTGGCCGGTGATGATGGCGATTCGCGAGCTGGTGCGGATGGTGAGTGCGCGGGATCTGGCTCGGCAGTGCGGAATACGGGCGCGAGCGCGAGCGCGGGTGCGAGGCGCGCGGATGCGAGGTGGGCTGTTGGGGCGGGCGGACGTGGGCGGACGTGGGCCGGATGGGTGTGGTGTGAGCGGATGGGTGTGGGCGGACGTGGGCCGGATGGGTGTGGCCGAATGGGTGTGGGCGGATGGGTGTGGGCGGATGGGTGTGGCGGCGCCCGTCCAGGATCAGGCGGTAGGCGTTGTCAGGAAGGACGTGACGGTCTCCAGCGTGCGGGGCTCGCGGAGGATGCTGCCGTGGGTGGCGCCGTCGACGATGAGTAGCTCGGCCCCGGGCAATACCTGGTGCACGTGCTCGGCCGCTTGCACCCTCTCCCGGTCGAGGGAGCCGACGATCAGCTGCGTGGGCACGGTGAAGTGCTTGAGGCTCTCGTCGTCCACCCCCGGGTCTTCTTCGGAGCGGGCCATGTAGGCGGCCAGGGCCTGGGCGTCGTTCGCGGCGAAGGCGTGGCGGGTGGCCGGGTCGACCTGCTCGCCGGTCCAGGACTGCCAGCCCTCCAGGAAACCCTCCATGCCACCCTCCCGCAGAGCGGTGATGCAGCCCGGGAAGAACACCCGGTCGAACGCCCCCTTCTCGGTGCCCGCCGCGCCGGCGATGCTGACGAAACGGTTCACCCGCGTCGGATGTGCCGTGCCCAGGGAGAAGCCGATCCGGCCACCGAGCGAGTATCCGACGTAGTCGGCCGCGCCGGTCTCCGTCCGGTCGAGTACGGCCACCAGATCGGCCACGAAAGCATCCATGCTGTAGGCGGTCTCGTGGTGCGGACCGTCGCTGCGCCCGTGCCCCCGCAGGTCGACCGTGATCACGGTGTGCGTGCGGTTCAGCGCCCGCACGTATCCGAATCCGCGCCAGATGGCCTGTGAGAGCGCGGTGCCGTGTGACAGCACCACCGTCGGGGCGCCCTCCGCCTCACTGCGAAAGGTGCGGTAGGCGATGCGCGTGCCGTCGACCGGGCTGTTCACGGAATCCACAGCCTGACGGTACCGGGGCTGTGCGGCCCTGCGCCGGGCTGTGCGGGGCAGGGCGGGGCTGTTGTGCGGGGCAGGGCGGGGCTGTTGTGCGGGGCTGTGCGGGGCTGTTGTGCGGGGCCGTGCAGGGGCTTGTTCGGAGGTGTGCGCGAATTGGTCAGAGGGGTGGCGCGAGCTGTTCGGGGGTGTGCGAGCTGTTCTGGGGTGTGTGATCAGTGCTGAGGCGTTTCGGGGGAGTCGGAGGCGAGCGGGACGGAGCGGCCCCGCACCAGCGACAGTTCGGCTGATTCACGTGGCAGCGCCAGGTTGAGGGCCCAGTCGGCAGCCGTGCGCACCCGGTTGCCCGGCATCGAAAGCAGGTGATAGCCGCGGGTGATCGCCTTCGCGGGCAGGCCGGACAAGGGAATCCGCAACGGGTTCGCCGCCGCCTGCGGCCCGCCCAGATCGACCACGAAGCCCAGGTCATGATGGCGGTAGGCCTTGCGCTCGCCGTGCCCGAACGAGGCCGCGACATTGGCCGCGGCCCGCTTGCCCTGACGGGTGGCGTGCTGGGCCGTCATGGCGGTGGTCTCGCCCGGCCGGGTCAGGTCGGGAACCGCCGCGATGTCGCCGCAGGCGAAGACCTCGGGATGGCCTGGCACACCGAGATACTCGTCGACCACGAGGCGCCCCTTCTGCAACGGCAGGCCCAGGTCGGACACCAGAGGATCGGGCTGCACGCCGACGCACCAGATCAGGCTGCGGGTGCGCACGAAGTCGCCGGAGGTCAGCCGAACCCCTTCCGCTGTGGCCTCTTTGACCGTGGTGCCCATGAGAACCTCGACGCCGCGCTGCCGCAGCACCTGGTCGGACGAGCGGGACAGCCGCTCGTCGAGCGTGGGCAGAACCCGGTCGGCCGTGTCGAGCAGCAGCCAGCGCACCTGCTGCCCGGCCAGGCGGGGGCGGTCGGCCAACAGGGTGTCGGTGATGAGCGGGCCCTGGGCCGCGACCTCGGTGCCCGTGTAGCCGGCGCCGGCCACGACGAACGTGCAGCGCTGATCCCGCTCGGCCTGGTCGTCGGTGGTGTCGGCCAGGGCGATCTGCCGGGTGATGTGATCGCGCAGGTACACGGCCTCGGGGATGCCCCGGAAGCCGTGCGCGAACTCGCTCACGCCCGGGATGGGCAGCAGCTTGTTCACGCTGCCCGCCGCCAGCACCAGCCGGTCGTAGCCGAGGGTGCCGGTGCGCTGCTCCGGATCGAGATAGCTCACGGTGCGGCCGCCCAGGTCGATGTTCTCGACCGACCCGAGCACCAACCGCACCTTGGGCAGCACCTCCGACAACGACACAGCGATGCGCCGGGGATCGAGCGTGCCGGCCGCCACCTCGGGCAACAGCGGCAGGTAGAGGAAGTAGTTGGTCGGGTTGACGAGCACGATCTCGGCCGCGTCGCCTGCGGTTCTGCTCAGTGCGCGAGCGGCCTCGAACCCGGCGAACCCGGCCCCGACGATGACGATCCTGGCGCGACCGCGCTGGGCGAAAGCAGCATCCGTGATCATTCCTGGACCCTAAGTCGCATAACGCGGCCGTGCCCCTTCTCGTGGCACCTGTCTCTACGCCGCCGCACCGCTGGACTCCAGGTCGAGCAGGGTCTGCTTCGCCGCCGGCCCACCGACGTACTGACCTGTCGAACCGTCGCTACGAACCACCCGATGGCACGGAACCACCACGGGCAGAGGGTTTTTGGCACAGGCCGTGCCCACCGCCCGCACCGCCTTGGGGCTGCCCGCGGCCGCGGCCACGGCCGCGTAACTGGCGGTGCTGCCATAGGCGATGGTCTGGAGCTGCATCAGCACGTCGTGCCGGAACGCCCCGCGGGCCAGGCGCAGATCGAGGGGCACGTCGAAGCTGTGCCGCTCACCCCGCAGGTATTCGTCGATCTGCTGGGCGACCCGGTCTAGGCGCTCGGGCGCGTGCAGAATGCGGGGCCCGATGCGTTCCGCGAGTTCGGTGAGGATCTTCTGGTGCCCCTCCACCGCGTAGGCCACCCGCACCAGTCCCAGAGGAGTGGCCGCGAGCAGCAGCGGGCCGAGGTCGGTCTCGATGGTGCGGTAGGCGACATCGATGAGGCCACGCTCGCTCGCCGCCTGGGCCAGCCGGGCGCGCAGTGCGCTCTGGTGATCGGCGATGTCGCCCGGCCCCTCGCCGGTGCCGCGGTCGAGCAGATCGACCAGGGCCTGTTCCAGCAGACTGAGATCGGCGTCCGGCACGGTGGCCGCCTCCTCTTCGCGTGCCGACAGTTCGGGCAGACGCGGAAACAGGTTCAGGATCTCGGGATTCCAGGTCTTGGTCATGATTTCTCCTGAGGCTGGAAGACGCCGCGCAGTGTGGCGATGCCGTCGGACGCGGCCCGGCGCGCCGCCGTGACCGAGCAACCGAGGATCGCCGCCACCTCGGTGTAGGGAAGCCCGGCCACGTGGTGATAGGCCACGGCCTGCCGCTGGCGCAGAGGCAGGCCCAGCACCGCGGGCCAGGGGTCGAGCATGTGATCGTCGAGAGGAACGGCAGCCAGATCGTCGATGCCGTTCAGCCGGCCTTCCAGACCGAGGGCGATGGTGTGCCCGAGGGCCACCTCGTCGACGGTCTCTTCGGGGGGATCGCTGCCGCCGGGCAGCTCCGGCACCGGCACCGGGTGCCGGGACAGCAACCTGATCTGGTCGACGGCCTTGCGATGGGCGATGGTGACCAGCCAGGCCTCGACATTGCTGTCGGGAGCCAGCGCCGGATAGGCACTCAGCGCGGCGAGAAAGGTTTCTGACCAGGCATCGTCTGCGGCGACCGGACCGACGACCGCACGACAGACCCGCAGGACGGTGGGGCCATGGCGCTCGACCACGCGCTCGAAGGGTTCTCGCTTCACAGTAGGTAAACGCCCCCCAGCCCCCGAACGTGAGGTCCCCCTGAGAATCTTTCCAGGCACCCGCACCCGAACCAAATGAGGACCGATGCCCCGTCTGCGGCCCCGCGCGCCGTCCGATCTGTCGGCGCTGGCCACGATGCTGCGCGCCACGCACGAGCAGCACCGCTATCCGATGATCTGGCCGGCCGACCCGCAGGGCTGGCTCAGCCCGCCCGGGACCGCCGGGGCCTGGGTGGCGATGGAAAGCGACGGCACCGGCCTGCTCGGTCATGTCTGCGTGGTCACCGGGCGCGAGGACCCGCTGCTGGGAAGCGGTTTCGCCATGGTGTCACGGCTGTTCACCGGCCCGGCGGCCCGGGGCCGGAGCCTGCGGCTGGGGGAGCTGCTGCTGGAGGCGGCCGGGCGCTGGGCCGGCGCGCACGGCCTGCCCCTGATGCTCGACGTGGTGGACGACGGCGGCGCGGCGGTCGCCCTCTACGAGCGACTCGGGTGGCAGCTCGCCGACCGTCGGGTGTCCGACATCAGGAGCCCGTCGGGTGATCCGTACCCGCTGCGGATCTACCGGGCTCCGGAGACGTTCCCGGCACGCTCCTGAGCCCCAGCACCGCGACCAGACCGGCGACCCAGCCCAGGGCCAGACCGCACCAGCCGCCGCCGGTGACGTAGGGCGTGACCATGGAGATCATGATCGACCACTCGTCGCGCGCCGAGATCCCGTGGGCGAAGTCCGACCAGAACGACCATGCCCCCTGGATGCCCGAGGCCACGCTGGAGCCGAGCACCGCGCCGAACCAGACGGCCAGGAACAGGCTCACCCGCCCGCCCCGGGACGGCAGACCCCGCGCCGCCGCCCAGGTCACGAGCAGCATCACGAGACCCAGCACCACCGCGCCGATCACGGCGGCCACCCCCACCTGGTACTCGCCCGGCAGCAGCGAATAGTCCATGCCGTCGGGGGCGATCAGCGGGATCAGCGTGTGCGGTGTGAACCCCTCGTACTGAAGCCGCGTGTTCAGCACCCCGGACAGGCACCACACCGCGACCCCGGTCAGGGCGGCGGGCAGGGCGACCCGCAGCAGGCGGCTCACTCGGCACGCTCCCAGGCCGACACGTAGAGCAGCCCGGCCGAGCCGATGTCCACCGTGTCGGCGAAGGTCTGGCTCTGCACCACCACGCCGTCCTGGCCCGCCACCTCCAGGCGGTAGCCCACCGCGGTCGCGGCCCGGTCGCCCTGCACCGGGTCCACCGTGTTGCGCCAGGTCAGCCAGGAGTCCACCGACTCACCGGGTTTCAGCCGGAAGGTTTCGGCCCGGGCCACCGGACCGTCCGGGGACTGCTCACCGTGCTTCAGCGTCGCGTCCAGCGGAACCTCCCACTCGTCCAGCGGGATCAGCGTGGGATAGCCGCTGACGGTGGCCGTGCCGCTGCCGCAGTTGCTCACCACGAGCTGGGTGCCGCGCCAGCCCATCGCCGCGTCGTGCACGCCCACCGACGCGATCAGCCCGCTGTCCGGGCACGCGCCGACCACCGAGGTCGGGGTGCCGAACGGCGTCGGGGTGGGTTCCGGGGCGTACCGGGACCCGGCTTGGGCAGGGGGATTCACGCAGCCGGCGGCCAGAGCGGCGCTCGCGACGAACAGGAATCCCGGGCGGGCGACGGAACGCCGGGAAAGGGACACGCCGGACAAGGTAGACCTGGATTGTGGTGATCCGGTGAGGTTTCCGTGGTGAGGTGATTGGGGCGAAACGCTCATGGATGACGGGAGGCGCGTGCGGGCTCCTCGTCGTCCGTCATTTCTGCCGCCCGGTCAGGAAACCGGTGAGCTGCTCGAGCTCGTCGCGTGCCCCGCCCTCCAGCGGCACCGAGTCCAGCGCCCGCACGGCCAGCTCCACCTCACGCCGTGCCTCGGCCAGAGCCCAGTCCCGGGCACCCGCTCCGTCGAGGACCTGGGCGATCCGCACCAGCTCCGGCTCGGGGGTGTTCCCCGGCGGGCTGTCCAGCCAGTCCGCGACCACCCGGGACGCGCTGCCGCCGGCACTCAGCGCGTAGGTGACCGGCAGCGACTTCTTGCGGGCCCGCAGGTCGGACAGCACCGGTTTCCCGGTCACGGCGGTGTCGCCCCAGATGCCCAGCACGTCGTCCACCCACTGGAAGGCCAGCCCGGCGTGCGCGCCGTAGTCTCCCAGGGCGTCCACCTGGGCGGATGTGCCACCGCCGAGGATCGCGCCGATCCGGGCGCTGGCCGCCAGCAGCGCCCCGGTCTTGCCCGCGGCCATCGACCGGCACTCGTCGAGCGCGACCCGGGTGCGCCGCTCGAACGACAGGTCCTCGGTCTGCCCCCGGATCAGCTCGGCCACCGCCCAGCCGAGCGCCGCGGCGGCCTCCGGGCGGCCGGTCAGCTCGGCCTGGGCCAGGTTGAGCAGGGCGTCGCCGGTGAGGATCGCCGGCCCGACGCCCCACAGCGACCAGACCGTCGGCCGGTGTCTTCGCTCGGTGTCGCCGTCCATCACGTCGTCGTGCAGCAACGAGAAGTTGTGCACCAGCTCGACCGAGACCGCGCCCGGCACCGCCCGGTCCGCGGGGGCACCGCAGGCCTCGGCCGCCAGCATCGCCATCGTCGGCCGGACCGCCTTGCCGCCGGCCTGTTCCCGGGCCGTGCCGTCGGCCTCGGTCCAGCCCAGGTGGTAGCGGGCGATCGCGCGGTTGGCCGGGTCCAGCCGGGCCACGGTCTCGCGCAGGGCCGGCTCGACCAGCGCCCGGGCCCGGGCCAGGGCGGGCGGACCTGCGGCCGCCATCGTGCTCAACCGGTCACCGCCGGGGGTGGTGGGGAAGCGGGGGCGGGAGCGATGTCGGCCGGCATTCCGCCAGGTAAACCCAGCTGGGCGCCGCAGACAAGCCGAAACCGTCGGGAACCTCGTCCGAGGTGGGCCGACGACGGATCTAGCGCACAGCGTCCCGGATTTTGTATCCCACAGACCGGGTCGGCCGGAACGCGCACGCCTCCCGCGAGCGTCCCCATTGACCGTCAAAGGGGGTTTCATGGCCATTTTCGGCAATCGGGACCTCTGTTGCCGATGTGCCCGGAGACACTGATCAAGAGCGAGATCGCGATCGGCCACCCGTGTCAGAATGGGGATCGTTCAATCCTCGGCTCGCCGATGCATCATGTATCCAAAGGGTTGGCGTTTTCAGACGGATGCCGTGACGGGAGTGCGTGAGTGACCACGATCGGCGCCCGGCACCGTTCACTGCGCGACGAGACGGTCGACGAGCTCCGTCGTCTGATTCTCTCCGGCGAGCTGGAACCCGGCACCCACCTCACCGAACTGGCGATCTCCGAGCGCCTGGGCGTGTCCCGCCTGCCGGTGCGCGAGGCGTTCCGCCGGCTCGAGGCCGAAGGACTGCTGGAGGCCCTGCCCCGTCGCGGGGTGCGGGTGGTGCAGCTGGACGGCGACGAGCTGGAGACCGTGCGCGAGATCCGGGTGGCGCTGGAGCTGATGGCCGTGCGCCGCACGGTCGAGCGTGGCGACACCGAGGTGCTCGCCGATCTGCACCGCATGCTCGGCGCGGGCAACGAGCAGATCACCGACAGTGCCCGGCTCGACGAGCTGAACGACGAGTTCCACGAACTGCTCTCCCGGGGCAGCGGTTCCCGGTTCCTCGCCGACACCCTGCGCGCCGTGCGCAATCAGGCCCACCACCTGGTCGGGGGCAAGAGCGCGGCGGTCGGGCACTCCTGGGAGGAACACGCCCGCATCATCGAGGCGGTGCTGGCGCGTGACGCCGAGTTCGCCACGCTGCTGATGCGCCGTCACCTCACCGCCCGGCACGAGAACCAGGGCGGCACCCGGGGCGAGACGGCACCGAGCCCGGCCTCGGAGCCCTCTTCATAGCATCCGGCGGCACGTCCCACTGCACGTCGCTTATGCGGTGAGTGTCCCGACATGATTCGATGCCGATGTGAACTCCATCAGTCGCGGCTGGTTGTTCATCATCCTGTTCGCGGTCGCCGCCGTGCTGATCCTCGCCGTGCGCGGATTCGGCGGCGCGGGCAACATCCAGGGATCCATCGACGTCGGCCCGGCCGGCACCACCAACCCGGCGGAGCCCTACGCCGGTGAGGCCGGTGAACCCGACGGGGTTCGCACCGGCAGCGACGACGACCGTGACGACGACGGAGACGACCCGGTCACGCTGCCCACCACCACCCTGCCCACCCAGGTCACCCGGCAGCCGCCGGACACCGTCTACTCGCTCGGCGACCAGTTGCTGCCGCTCGGCGGCGGTTCCGAGGACCTGACCTCCTACGCCGGCGAGCGGGCCACCGGCCGGTCGGTGCCGGTGCAGTCGGTGGACGCCGACGAGGGCTTCTGGATCGGCACGGCCGGCGACCGGATCTGGGTGCAGCTGGTCGGCCCGCCGCCCGAGTCGCCGTTCCACGTGAAGGCCGGTGACCGGGTCACCTTCACCGGCGAGGTGGTGGCCCACGACTCCGGGTTCGCCGGCCGGGTGGGGGTGAACCGGGCCGAGGGCTCGCGCTCGCTCACCTCCCAGGGCGCCCACATCGACGTGGAGAAGCGCACTCTCAACCTGGCGTCCTGAGGCACTTGAACCGTTGACCACCTGGATCACCCGGACGGGCCAGCAACCAACCCCGGGTTGAGGCTCAGGCGAGCCTCCCGGGTGTCGATACCCACTCCGTGCCCACCGCATCCACGGTCCTCGGGACCACGCTCTCACCCGAGAAGATCGACCCGCAGCCACGGACCGCCAAGCCCGAGTTCCGGCCGGACATCGAGGGTCTGCGCGCGGTCGCGATCATCCTGGTGGTGCTCTACCACTGCGGTGTCACCGCGTTCGGCGGCGGATACGTCGGTGTCGACGTCTTCTTCGTCATCTCCGGATTCCTGATCACCGGCCACCTCGCCCGCGAGGTGCAGGCGACCGGCCGGCTCCAGATCGGCCGGTTCTACGCCCGCCGGGCGATGCGGCTGCTGCCCGCGGCCACGCTGACCATCGTGGCGACCCTGCTCGCCGCCTGGTGGTGGCTGCCGGCGGTACGGCTGAAGGACATCGCCACCGACGGCCTGGCCGCCACCGGCTACGTGCTCAACTACCGGCTGGCCGCCACCGGCACCGAGTACCGCGGGGAAGGCGACCTGCCCTCACCGTTGCAGCACTTCTGGTCGCTCGGTGTGGAGGAGCAGTTCTACCTGGTCATCCCGCTGCTGATGATCGCCACCATGGTGCTGCTGCGGCGCAGGATGGCGTTCGTGGCGCTGCTGCTGGCGATCACCGCGGCATCGTTCGCCTGGTCGGTGCTCTCCACCCCGGACCACGCCAACTGGGCCTACTTCGGCGCCCCGACCCGCGCCTGGGAACTCGGCGTGGGCGCCCTGGTCGCGCTCGCCCTGCCGCTCACACCCCGCCTGCCCGACGTGCTGTGCAGCCTGATCCGGCTGGCCGGCCTGGCGATGATCGTGGTCGCGGCGATGCGTTACGACGACCTGACCACCTTCCCCGGCTACCAGGCCGGGCTGCCGGTGCTCGGTGCCGCGCTGGTGATCGCGGCCGGCCGGGCGGTCAGCGGGCGCCTGCTCACGCACGGCGTGATGCGCGCGATCGGTGCCCGCTCCTACTCCTGGTACCTGTGGCACTGGCCGGTGCTGCTGATCGCGCCGTACGCGCTGGGCGAGGACTTCGGCACCGGCAAGAAGCTCGCCGCCGCCGGATGCGCCTACCTGATGGCGGTGATCAGCTACGCGATGATCGAGCGGCCGTTGCACGAGCTGGGCCGCGAACGCGACGGCTGGGGCTACAACGCCCTGACCGGAGTGGGCCTGATGACGCTCGCCGCCGTCCTGTCGTTGTTGCTGCCCGTGCTGCCCGACCGCACTCCGCTGGGCACCGCGGTGGCCGGCCGGCTGAACCTGACCGGTAGCGCGAGCGCGCAGGAGAAGCAGCTCCAGGCCCGGCTCACCGCCGCCATGCGCAACGACGCCCTGCCGAAGAACCTCACGCCGAGTCTGAAGGCGGCCGCCCGTGACCTGCCGCCGGTCTACTTCGACGGGTGCCACCAGGAGCTCGAGATCAAGACGGTACCGAAGGCCTGTGAGAACTTCGGTGATCCGAAGGGCCGCAAGCAGGTGGTGCTGTTCGGTGACTCGCACGCCGCCCAGTGGTGGCCCGCGATGAACCAGATCGCCAAGAAGGAGCACTGGCGGTTCGCCAGCTTCACCAAGAGCGCCTGCACCGCCGCCGACGTCACCATCTACCTGGAACTGGTGAAGCGGAACTACACCGAGTGCGTGCAGTGGCGGCAGAGCATCCTCACCCGCATCCAGAAGATGAAGCCCGCGATGGTCGTGATGTCGGCCAACGCGGACGGCGGTGAGGCGCTGAACGGCGACGGCTCGCAGGACGACCGGTGGGTCGCCGGCTGGCAGCGCAATGCCGAGGCGATCCAGGCCACGGGAGCCCAGGTGGTCTATCTGGACGACAGCGCCTGGCCCAGCGTGAACGTCCCGGAATGTCTTTCGACCAGGTCGGACGAGATCTCCGAGTGCGCGGCCAGCCGCCGCGAGGCGACCACGGCCCCGGACCGGCGGCAGATGCTCAAGGACATGTTCGAGGACATCGGCGGCACCGTGGTGGACCCGATGCCGTGGTTCTGCGTGAACCAGGGCTGCCCGGTGGTGGTCGGCAACGTGCTGGTGTACCAGGACGAGAGCCACGTGACCCAGGCCTACGCCAGGACCCTGGCGCCGATCATGGACGAGAAACTGGGGCTGAAGTAGCCCTCACTCGTTCAGCCAGCCGTGCCGGCGGGCCAGGGTGACCACCGCGCGGCGCAGCTGGGTGATCTGCTCACCGGTCATGCTGGGCACGGACTCCAGGCACAGTTCGACCAGCTCGCTGCCCAGTGCGTCCGGGCTGACCTGGGCCTGGGCGGTTGGCTGTGTCTGCGGTGCCGTCCGGGTCGATGCGGCCTGGGGGGTGGGGCCTGGCTGGCCGGCCTGGCGTTCGGTGCCGTTGACCGAGCGCTGCGGGGCGATGGTGGCCGGGTGCACGCCGGTGGCCGCGGCCACGGTGGCCGGGGTGGCCATCGGCGGCGCGGTGGCCACCGAGCCGTTGCTGCCGTTGGTGCCGTTGGCCCCGGCGTGCACCGGCAGCGGCTGGGCCGGTGGGTGCGACGGGGGTTGCGGCAGCGGGGCCTGGGCGGCGGGCGGGGGCATCGGCGCCGGTTTCGTCACGCTCACGGTGGGTGCCGCGGTGGCGGTCACCGGGGTGCCCGGGGTGCTTGAGGACGGCGAGGGGCGGTTCCGGAGCACCCGGACCGCCGTGGCCTTGAGGCCGCGCTCGCCCTCGATCACGTCGAACTCGACCGGCACGCCCGGGTGGTACTGGTGCTTTTCCGCCAGCAGTGCATTGGCATGCAGAAAGACGTCTTCGCCACCGGCGTCCGGAGCAATGAAGCCGTATCCCCGAATTTCGTCGAACCGCAGTATCTTTCCTGTCGCCACAGCAGTCGCATCCTTCTCGTCGTCAGGTACGCGAGGTGGACGATAATAGCTGAACCGCACCTCGCGGAATCCTTCTGGCCGCCACTCTTCCAGATATCAGAATGCCTGGTCAGGTGGGTTGCGAGAACTCGCCGTCGGGGGCCGGAAATGACTCGCGAGTATCGGCCGGCATAACGATGTCACGGCCTTGGAGAATCTTGTTCAGGCTTGCTGGTAATCACCTGGACGACCAGAAGCGAGTGTCCGGAAACGAGAGATCAGATCGGCCTGGCGGGACGGCAGAAACTCCTGTGCCAGGGCGGTCGCGTCGTCGTACGCGGAGATCAGGAGTTTCCGGGCGATCGGCTGGCCGGTGCTCTCGATCAGGGTGAGCGTGGCCAGGGTCAGGGCGAACCGCAGGCGGGCCGGGAGCGCGGCCGTGTGCAGTTCGCCGTCCCTCGGCAGACTCGGCACGCATTCGCTGAGGGTGCTCATCGCGGCCGAGGCCAGGGCGTGCCGGGTCTGCGGGTCCGGCTCGCGGGCGCAGGCCATCAGGCTGTTCTCGGCATGGGTGACGCGTGGGTCGGCCTCGGTGCGCGGGGCGCGGGTGTGGATCACCTCCAGCCGGTCGAGGTCTTCCGGGCCGGGCCCCGGGTCGGCATGGACGGGGGGCATGTCGAGCTGGTGCAGCATCGGCCGGGGCGCCGGTGGTGGCTGGAAGTCGTGCGTGCGCGCGGCCCGGTCCCGCCGTGAGCCCGGCGCGGGGATGACCCGGCCGGTCGGGCGGGGCATGACGACCGCTGGGCGGGGTGCGGGGGGTGGCTGGTCCGGCGGTGCCACTGGGTTCGGGGACATCGCTTGGTTCGGGGACGCTGCGGGGTTCGGGGACGCTGTTGGTTTCCGGGACGTCGGTGGTGGCGTCGGTGGGGCCGGGAAGGGAGCGGTGTTTCCGACGGGTTCGGCCGCCGGTGCCGAGATGCCCCGGGACTGCCGTCCGGAGAGGTTGTTCCGGGGTGACGGGCTCGGGGGCGGTTCGGCGGGGGACGTCGGTTCCCGGTCGGTCATGGGCGGCGAGATGGCGCGGCGAGACGCCGTGTTCCGGCCCGCCGGGCGCGGAGTGGGAGCGGCGGTAGGTGTGGTGCCCTGGTCCGCCGGGCTGCGGGGCGGTGCGTCCGGGGCGGTCTTCCGGTCGGCGGCGTTGCGCGCGGCCGAGGTGTACCCGCCGGTGACGTAGCCACCGCTCGTGTAGCCACCACTGGTGAAACTGCTCGTGGCGGAACGACTACCACTCGGCTCACGACGCTGGTCACCGCGCCCGGGACGACGAGGACGTGGCGTCGAACGGGGCGGGCGCGGGCGGGACCGCTGGTCGCGTGATGAAGGCTGCTCGGGCGCCTGCGGTGCGGGCGTCAGCGATTCGGGCGTCCTGCGCTCCGCGGCTCGCCGGTCGGGTGCCGGTCGGGGCGGCGGCTGGATCTCGGGCGCCTCCGGGTCGGCCGGTGGTGGCTCCTGCTCGTCCGTCGAGTGCTGGCCGTCCATCGGTTGCGGCGCAGCGGGTCTCGCGGTGACGGCCTGCTCGAACCACGGTGAGGGGGCGAACGGGGGCGCGTCGGAAGGAGGACCGGAGACGGTGGTGATCCGCCGGGCCAGGGCGTCCGGGTGCAGCACCCGGTAGCGCGGTGAGGCGGGTTGGGCCTGGTGGCGGGGGTTGCGCTTGGCGAAGAGGTCGCCGTGCTCGTCGAGAACCAGCATCACGCGGGCCTCGTCGGTCTGGCAGTAGGCGGCCACGGTCGCGGCGTCGAACTCTTTCAGGCCTGCCGCGGTCGACAGCACGTCCACGTCGATCACGGCGGCCCCCTCAAGCTCGTCGGCTACTCCCAGCGATCAGCGTGACCATCTTTCTCGACTCTGGGTGATTGCCCGGAGAGCGACACGCCCCAAAACCAGCCGTGGCCCGAGCCCGGTGACAGGGCTCGGACCACGGTGTGGTTCCGGATCGGGCGATCAGGCGAGGACCTGGCGCACCTCGCCGGAGATCTGGAGGTCTTCCCGGGCACCGATGACGAAGGTGCGCACGGCGGCGCCCTCGGTCGTGATCTCGGTGTCCTGCTTCAGCTTGCCCATCGCGCCGTTGACCGAGTCGTCGATCCGGACCCCGGCCCAGGCCAGCTTCTCGCCCACCAGCCGGCGGATCATCGGCGAGTTCTCGCCCACACCACCGGTGAACACCAGGGCGTCCAGGCCGCCGGCCGATGCGATCATCGAGCCGATGCTGCTGACCAGACGGTGCACGTAGACCTGCATCGTCAGGACGGCCCGCTCGTCACCGGCCTCCACGCCCGCCTCGACGTCACGCATGTCGGCGCTGCCGGCGAGAGCGGTGAGGCCACCGGCCTTCTCCAGCCCTTCCGAGACCTCCTTGGCGGACATCCCGGCCTGCTGCTGGAGCCAGAGCACCATGCCCGGGTCGACCGTGCCCGACCGGGTGGCCATGACCAGGCCCTCCAGCGGGGTGAATCCCATCGTGGTGTCCACACTCTCGCCGCCCTTGATCGCGCAGAGCGAGGCACCGGCACCGAGGTGGCAGTTCACGATGCGCAGTTCGGACGCCGGGCGGCCGACCAGCTGGGGGATCAGGCCGGCCGCGTAGGCGTGGGAGAGGCCGTGGAATCCGTAGCGGCGGATGCTGTGGGCCTCCCGCCACTCGACCGGCACCGCGTAGGTGCTGGCGCCGGCCGAGAGCGTGGCGTGGAACGCGGTGTCGAACGACGCCACCGCGGGCACTCCGGGCAGAACCTTGCCCACCGCCTCCAACCCGGCCAGGGCCTTGGGCTGGTGCAGGGGAGCGAGGGCGGTGAGGTCGGCGATCTGCTCGACGACCTCGTCGGTGATGCGCACGGGACCGCTGAATCGCGTTCCGCCGTGCACGATCCGGTGGCCCACAGCTTCGGGGGCCGGCCATTCCTTCAGGGCGGCTGACAGTTCCGCCGTGTCGAAACCAGAGCTGTCAGCCGGCAGGTCCACGGTTCCGATCGTCTCGTCGTTGTCTCCGAGGAGACGAACCTTGAGGCTGGAGGAACCGGCGTTGACCACCAGAACGTGCATCTTTATTACTCCTGCTCGGTGCTTTTGGCGCCGCTCGCCGTTTCGGTGAGCTCACTGTAGGGCCACGACCAGTTGGCGATCTCGGGGGAGTCCTCGCCGTGTTCGCGGGTGTAGGTACGGGCCTGGATGCGCAGGTCGTCGAGCTTCTGACGCAGGCTGGCCCGGGCGCTGCCGAGCGCCGGAACCCGGTCGATCACGTCCATGACCAGGCGGAACCGGTCCAGGTCGTTCAGCATCACCATGTCGAAGGGCGTGGTGGTGGTGCCCTCCTCCTTGTAGCCGCGCACGTGGATGTTGCTGTGGTTGCGGCGACGGTAGGTGAGCCGGTGGATCAGCGTCGGGTAGCCGTGGTAGGCGAAGATCACAGGCTTGTCGGCGGTGAACAGCGCGTCGAACTCGCTGTCGGACAGGCCGTGCGGGTGCTCCGACTCGGACTGGAGGCGCATCAGGTCGACCACGTTGATCACGCGGACCTTCAGCTCCGGCAGGTACTGGCGCAGCAGGTCGACCGCGGCCAGCGTCTCCAGGGTCGGGATGTCACCGGCGCAGGCCAGCACCACGTCCGGCTCGCCGTCGCAGTTCGACGCCCACTGCCAGATGCCCAGACCCCGCGTGCAGTGCGCGATCGCCTCGTCCATCGTCAGGTAGTTCAGCGCCGGCTGCTTGCCCGCGACGATGACGTTGACGTAGTTCTGGCTGCGCAGAGCGTGGTCCGTCACCGACAGCAGGGTGTTCGCGTCCGGCGGCAGGTACACCCGGACGACCTCTGCCTTCTTGTTCACCACGTGGTCGATGAACCCGGGGTCCTGGTGCGAGAACCCGTTGTGGTCCTGACGCCACACGTGCGACGTGAGCAGGTAGTTCAGCGACGGGATCGGGCGCCGCCAGGGGATCTCCTGGGTCGTCTTCAGCCACTTCGCGTGCTGGTTGAACATCGCGTCGATGATGTGGATGAAGGCTTCGTAGCAGGTGAACAGGCCGTGCCGGCCGGTCAGGTTGTAGCCCTCCAGCCATCCCTGGCAGAGGTGCTCGGAGAGGACCTCCATCACCTGGCCGCTCGGGTCGAGGTGGTCGTCGCCCTCGATCGTGCCGGTGTTCCAGGCCCGGTCGGTGACCTCGAAGACCGGGGAGAGCCGGTTGGAGGCGACCTCGTCCGGCCCGAACAGCCGGAAGTTGTCGGGGTTGGCCTTCATCACGTCGCGCAGCCAGATGCCCATCTGGCGGGTGGCCTCGCTGGACGTGACGGCCGGCTGGTCCACCGGGACCGCGTAGTCACGGAAGTCGGGCAGACGCAGCGAGCGCATCAGCAGACCGCCGTTGGCGTGCGGGTTGGCGCTCATCCGCCGGTTGCCCTCGGGGGCCAGGGCGGCGATCTCCGGCAGCAGTGAGCCGTCCGGGCCGAACAGCTCTTCCGGCTTGTAGCTGCGCAGCCACTTCTCCAGCTCGGCGCGGTGGTCGTCGTCCGTGCGGGTACCGGACAGCGGCACCTGGTGCGAGCGCCAGGAACCCTCGACCTGCTTGCCGTCGACGACCTTGGGGCCGGTCCAGCCCTTCGGGGTGCGCAGGACGATCATCGGCCAGGCCGGCGGCTCTTCGCCCGCCGTGCCGTTGCGGGCGGCCGTCTGGATCGCCTTGATGTCGTCGAGCGAGGCCTCCAGCGCGGCGGCGAAGGCCTGGTGCACCTGCGCCGGGTCGTCACCGGTGACCAGGTACGGCTTGTGGCCGTAGCCCTCCATCAGCGCGACCAGCTGCTTCTCCGGGATGCGGGCGAGCAGGGTGGGGTTGGCGATCTTGTAGCCGTTCAGGTGCAGGACGGGGAGAACCGCACCGTCGCGTCGCGGGTCGACGAACTTGTTCGAGTGCCAGCTCGCGGCCAGCGGGCCGGTCTCGGCCTCACCGTCGCCGACCACGGTCAGGGCGACCAGGTCGGGGTTGTCGAAGATGGCGCCGTAGCCGTGCACCAGGGCGTATCCCAGCTCGCCACCCTCGTGGATGGAACCGGGCGTCTCCGGGGCCACGTGGCTCGGGACGCCGCCGGGGAAGGAGAACTGGCGGAACAGCTTGCGCAGGCCGGTCTCGTCCTGGGTGATGTGCGAGTAGACCTGGGAGTACGTGCCCTCCAGGTAGGCGTTCGCCACCAGTCCGGGGCCGCCGTGACCGGGGCCGGTGATGTAGATGGCATTCAGGTCGCGCTGCTTGATCAACCGGTTCATGTGCGCGTAGATCAGGTTCAGGCCGGGGGTGGTGCCCCAGTGGCCGAGCAGGCGGGGCTTGATGTGCTCAGCCACCAGCGGCTCGTTCAGCAGCGGATTGTCGAGCAGGTAGATCTGGCCCACGGACAGGTAGTTCGCAGCGCGCCAGTAGGCATCGATTCCGGCGAGTTCCTCATCCGTGAGGGGGTTCTCGCTGATCTGTGCGCTCGTACGGGTCAGGCTCTCGGTCATTGCCGGACCGCTCCTCTCGATCGTGTGACTCGATCCTCTCGGCTCCTCGTCAGAATGCCAACGGGACTTTCGTCAGGGGTGGATCGTCTGCTCGGCCCCATTCGTGGCGTCAACCGTCCCCGACCGGGCAGAAGGGGTGGGTGTCGTTGCCCGGCAGCGGGATCCGTACAGGTTTACGGTTGTCCGGACTGCCGGACAAATTTCCTGATCCGCACTTTGCGTGACTGTGACGTGATGGCACAAAGTGCCACAGAAAGTGCCATCCGTAGTCTTGCCAAGACGGTGCGTGTCATGGCAAGGGTGCGGGTCCGGCATCAGACGTGGGGACGCCGGGAGCGGCCGGGGAGCGTCCCTTGCGGAAAGTGCCCGGCAGGGCGGTGAGCTGGTCGGGGCTCCTCGTCGTCCATGATTGAGAGCCCCGGCAGTGTGGTGAAACAGTGCCGCCTGCACCGTGTCTCGGACACGGTGCAGGCCGCACGGGGCGCGGGGGAATCAGTGGCGGAGGTAGCGGGCGACGATCGGGGTCAGCTCGGTGGCGATGCCGGCGTGACCGGCGTCGTTGGGGTGGACCAGGTCGTTGAGGCCCTCGGCGGTCAGCCAGCCGGTGGTGTCCACGTAGACGACGCGGCGGTCCCCGGCCGTTCTGCGGGCTGCCACGGCGGCCTGGGTCTCGGTCTCCCAGCGCCCGATGAACGTGCGTAGCGCGAGAATGGTGGCGTGCGGGTACTTTTCCCGGACGTTCGTCAGCAGATTCTCGTAGCCCGCCTGGAAGTCGGCGCCGACCACGCCGTGGCTGGTGTCGTTGGTGCCGAGATTGATGACGACCACATCGGCCTGGTAGCGCCGGAAGTCCCAGGTGGGCGCCCCGTCGACGGCGCTGGAGGCGGTGAACCGCTGCTCCAGGCCCACGCAGCCGATACCCCGGATGCTCTCCTGCGCCGTCAGTTCGCGCAGGCAGGCGCCGCCCTGGGCGATCTGGGTGTGCCGCACGCCGAGCTGCTCGCCGACCAGCCAGGGGTAGGAGGTGAGGGCGACCTGGCTGGAGGTCTGGCCGACGGTGATGGAGTCACCGAGGAACTCGACCACCTGGCGTGGCGTCCGGGTCGGCAGGGTCCGCGCCCCCTCGTCCAGGACGAGCCCCTGGAACACGGCGTCACCGTGGTAGGAGCCCGCGACGATCCGGTACGACACGGTGAGGGTGTGCCGGCCGCTCTCCAGCGGGGTGGGGGTGAGGTCGACGGTGCCGCTGACGTTGGACAGGTAGGTGTAGGCCCCGCCGTCGATGCTGTAGTAGAGCGAGATGGTGCCGCGCTGTTGCAGTTTCACCGTGGTGCCGGTGAAACTGGTGCGGAGGTAGGCGCCTGCCCACCCGGGGACGTAGGCGGTGGGGTCGGTGGTGTCCCAGCGGCCGACGAAGGAGATGTTGCGGTCGGTCGGCGAGCCGTCGCCGGTGTTGGTGCTCGTGGCTGCGCTCGTGGCTGTGCCGGTGGCCAGGGCCGGGGAGGCCGGCATTATGGCCAGGGCCGCCACGGCGAGGGCGACGACGGATCTTCTCAGCAGGCTCATGAGGGCTCACTTCCGCGGGAGGCCAGGCATGCGTCAGGGGAAAGTCTTTGATGCGTCTTTCGCGAAGTAATCCTCAGTTGGCGCGGGCGGACTGGCAAGCGTTTTCCCAGTTTTCCGGGATTTGCGGGGAGCGGTGCCGGCCGGAAGCTGTTCGGGGCGAATCGGCTGACCGGGCAGGAGGCCTTCGCTAGTGTCCCGGGCATGGATGGGGATCGGGGGGCCTCGGTCGAGGCGATGGCCGCGCTCTACGCGGCCGAGGAAAGCGCGATCATGAGCACCAACGGCTACATCTCGACGCTGATGGGGGCGGGCATCGCCTACATCGGTGTCACCCTGACCTTCACCGAGAAGTTCGGTGACGAGGTGTCGTGGTGGCTGGTCGCGCTGCTGCCGGTGCCCACCTGGCTGATCTCGGCCTACCAGATTCTGCTGGCGAATACCGTTTTCCTGCGCACCATCTCGGTGCGGATCCTGGAGAAGAGACTGGTCGGGACGGCTGGGTTCACGACCGCCGAGCACGATCTGATCGGAGGCTGGCGGTCCGACCTGGTGCGCGACATCCATTCTCCGCACAAGCCTTTCGCCGCCGGCACCCTGCTGGCCTACCTGGGTAACGTGCTGCTGGTGGTGGCTTATACGGCTTGGATCGTCTGGTTCGCCTGGGTACGGGGGCTGCACTGGTGGGGGCTGGCTTATGCGGCTGGTTATCTCGGGGCTTGCTGGATCGTCACGGCCAGCTGGTGGCGGGGGCAGGTCATCGCCTCACGGCAGAAGACCGAGGCGGTCAGGGTCGGGTTGCTGCGCGGCGACCTGCCGTTCTGAGGCGGTGGGTTCTGGTCTTCGTGGAGGCGCCCTGTCTCAGTCTGTCAGTGTCCCGGTCCGGGCGAGACGGGGCGGGTGACGGTCTGGTCGGGACGCCACGTCCCGTTGACGTGCTCGGCGATGCGCTCAGCCATCACGTTGGCTTCGGCCTGCACGTCCGCCGGTAGTGAGGCGGCCGCACGTTCCAGAGCGCCGGGCAGTTCTCGGCGCAGTTCCTCGACCCAGGCGACGCCCTGCTCCCCAGGGACACCGATCTGCTTGGCCGCTCGCTTCCAGTCGGAGATGCCGACGTCCAGAAATCGCCAGTGTTCTCCGATCTTCATGGCGGAGTCCAGGCGCTCGTACTGTGGATAGCAGGCCGCGGATGCGACGTCGTAGAGCGGGCCGATCTGGGCGCGGTTCCCGATCAGGATGAGTGAGTAGTTCTTGGCATGAGCGTCGGTGCCACCGATGAGGGCGTTGAGAGCGAGACCCTTGAAAAAGCGCTCAGCCGAGACGGTTCGGTCGTCCAGCTGGAGTTGCCGTATCAGCCTGCCGACTGCGGCCACGCCAGGGCCACCGTCATTCTGATACTTCTGGCTGGGGTGGACCGCCAGAGCCTGACACAGATCTTCCTGGTGAACCCGGTACCAGCGGCCGGCGTCGTCCTGGTTTCGGTCGTAGCGGTGCGAAATGACGGCGTGGACGTCAGCCACCTCGACCAGGCTCACCTCGGCCGTCAGGAGACCTGCCTGATAGGCGGTCCGCTGGCACAGCGCCTCGTTGACATGGTGACGCTGGAAGGCCCGCAGGGCGGGCTTGATGATGCAGTTGGTCGGTGTCGAATCCCGGGGAATGCCCAAGGCTCCGGTTTCGGGGTCGCGGAACAGCGCGTCTTCGGCTGGGCGCCCGCCAGGCTCCACCGGCCGCCGAACCGGCCGGGGTCCCAGTCCTCGTCGTGTTCGGCGAGATCACGTGCGAGCGAGGCGAAGTCGTCGTCGCTGAGCCACTCGATGTCACCGGTTCGCTCGGCGGCGTCGGACGCGTCCGCGTCGGGTGGCATGATCTGCACCGCGCCCGCAGCATCGCGGCCGACATGCCGTAGGAGCGAGAAGGGGTTTCTCGGGTTGGCGCCGTATTGCTGGCCCCAGCGTTGGCGGGCTGCGTCGGAGTCGGGGAGCAGCCCGTCGAGGTAGGCGCTGACCACCTTGTTCGTGTGCTTGCCTGCGGCCAGAGGCATGGACAGCGAAAGTGGTGTTGTGTCCGGGGCCGCTCGGTATTCCTCGTCGTAGGTGAAAGACAAGGCTCCCTGCGGCGACTGATGCACCTCACCGATGAATGTGCCGTCGAGGAAGACCTGCAACTGCTGCGGCCCTGCCATCAGCGTGCTCGTTTTGCGAACAGCGACACGAAGGGGTCGGTGGGGCCCTCGTCCTTGGCGCGGGAGGAGCGAGTGGCAGGCTCGGCTGTCGTTCTGCGCGAGCTGCGAGTAGCGTCGGACTTCCTGCTGGCCTGAGGTGTTTCGGGTGGAGGCGCCTCAGGCTCGGCCCGCGAGGCTGAGGCGGTGGCGGCGGGTTGTTGCTCGACGTCAAGAGCCAGGCCCAGGACGACCAGGGCGTCCAGGACCTTCTGGGTCTCCAGGCGAGGCTGACCGCTTTCCAGGCGCACGATCCAATCGCGGCCGACACCCAGACGATCGGCCAAGACAGCCTGGGTCATCCCCTGGGCACGCCTGGCGGCACGCACCAGTGCACCGATGTCGCGGACAGTGGTGACGCGCATCGCCCTGACCTTCTAGATACGTGGCTGCTTCCTGATTGACAAGTGTAGGCGTTCGGCAACTTTTTGGAAAGATGCCGAACGGCAACATCGGCTGGTGTGGTCGTTCGGCAACAGCCTGAGCAGAGTGGTCTCAAGGGGGCAGCGCATCTCCTTGTCCCGCAAGGAACGCTATGAGTTTCTCGTGGGGAGCGCGCCATCCTGGCCTCTGGCGGGGGCGGTCGTCGAGGAGGTCGGCGACCTCGTCCAGGGGACCTGGGTGTGCTCGGCCATCTCGGTGCCCGGGTCCCAGGGCGGGGTCTCCGACGGCGCCTGCGGGAGCTTCTGGCCGTCTGGACGTGGGCGTCGATCGGGGATCAGGCCTGATCGTGAGATGTCGGCCAGCACCCGCGAGATCGCCCAGTCGTCGTCGGAGGCGGTGCGGGTGTGCCCTACGTGTTGTTAACGGCTGTCGTGGTTCTGGTCGATTGCGGCTAGGGGAGGCGTTGTGGCGCTCTGGCGGCAAACGTTAGTGGGCTGGATACACGACAATGGCCTGCTCTCCAGGGTTTTCCTGGTCAGCAGGCCATTCGTGCGCTTCAGCAAGAAGTGCCCCCGGCAGGATTCGAACCTGCGCTTTCGCCTCCGGAGGGCGACGCTCTATCCCCTGAGCTACGGGGGCTCGGGTGTCACTGACACTAGCAGTCCGGTGCCCTCGGCCGCCAATGCGCTGGACGGTGTCGGGTCAGCCCTCGGCCTCCCGCAGGTCCAGCTCCTGGTCGCTGCCCTCGATCAGGATGTCGAGGAACGCGGCGGCCTCGGTGGCCGCCGCATCGGCGTCGCCGTTGACGACGGCGTCGACCAGGGCGGAGTGGTCCTCGTCGTCGGGGGAGATGTAGGTGACGTTCACGCGGACGTTCTCCTGGAGCGCGACGACCAGGTTGTCGTAGAGGTCGATGAGCACCGGGTTGTGTGAGGCCTGGACGATGGCACGGTGCAGGCGCACGTCGCGTTCCACCAGCTCGTCCAGATCGCCGAGCCGGCGGGCGGCCTGGCGGCCGGCCACGAGCTCTTGCAGCAGGGCGACGTCGGCGGTGGTGCGGCGGCTGGCGGCGAGCCGGGCGGCGCCGACCTCCAGGGTGCGGCGGACCTCCAGCACGTCGAGGCGTCGCGCGTTCGCCACCCGGCGGCTGACGGCGCCCGCTAGCTCGCTGGCGGCCAGTACATAGGTGCCGGAGCCCTGGCGTCGTTCGAGCAGGCCGGCATGGACCAGGGACTGCACGGCCTCGCGCACCGTGTTGCGACTGGTGCCGGTGAGCTGGGAGAGCTCGGTCTCGGTGGGGATGCGTTCGCCGACCGCCCAGCCGCCCTCGGTGATCTGGGTTCTGAGCTGCTCGATGACTTGGTCGATCAGACCTGCCCGCCGGGCGGAACGGAGCGAACTCGGAGCCTCACTCACCGGGGCTGACATCAGATCATCCTATCAATCGCTGGCGGATCGGAAGGGGCTTGCGAACGGCATGCGGCAAGAGTGCCACGTCCCGGGGTGCACCCGCCGCAGATCGGGCCAGGCGTGACCGAAAACCCCAGGACAATACGGTTCCAGACGGAACATGTCGACCCGTCGTCGTCCATCGTTCTCAATCATGGACGACGAGTGGCCCGGCCGACCCCGCCGCCGTTCCGGTCAGTCCTGCGCGAGGTGGGCGAACTCCTGTCGCCAGTCCTCGAACCAGGCTCGGTACCAGGGCAGGCGATCCGCGAGAGGCACGATGTAGGTGACGGTTTCGCGATAGTAGGAGGCCTGCTTGTGCGGCCGCGGATGGGTGTCGAGATGCTGCACGTTGGTGAGGCGGTCGGCCAGCTTCAGGGCGAGCACGTGATCCGGGGCCTGGGCCAGGTGGTCGAGGTAGGCCTTTCGGGCAATCGCCTTGTCCTGCGCGGGATCTCGCGGAGGCTGGGTGACCCAGTCGACGAGTTGCCCCACGCCGTCGCCGAATCGGTCGGCGACCTCGGCCAGTTCGGTCGGGGTGTCTTCGACCACGTCGTGCAGCAGGCCGGCGGCGAGCAGATCGGTGTCTTTCCAGCCCGATCCGTGGACCAGCACGTCGACCACCTGGAGCAGATGCTCGACATACGGCTCCCCGGCCGGGCGGGTCTGACCGGCATGACGTTCCGCGGCGAAGTCGTAGACCTCGCTGAGGCGGTCGAGGGCGTCGAGGGTGAGGGCAGGCTCCAGGGCCGGGCGTGCGGACGTCCAGTCGGGCCAGCCGTCGAAGGTGCGGATCATCTCGTTCCTTCCGCTGAAAAGTAATGCCTTGTCTCGATTATGCTTGATCCGGGAGGGCGGGTTCTGTATCGGGTAGGGCGGGGGACTCGTCGCGCACCACCCGGTCCGGAGCCATCCTGGTGGGCTCATTGTCTACTTCTGACCGTGTCCGCACTCGTACGATGGATGGGTGAGCAGTGTGTCGTCAGTTGTGTCGGAGCCGGAGAGCCTGACGCTTGAACCGCGCCCGCATCGGCTGGGGGTGGTGCACCTGTCGCAGCTCTTGCTGGTCGAGGCCGTCCTGCTCGGGGTCGCGGCTCTGCTCGGCGTGGGGCCGGTGCCGGCCGCGGTCCTCGGGGTGTGTGGCCTGATCGTCGTCCTGTTCACGTTCCGTCGCCGGCGGCACCGCTGGGCCCCGGAGTGGCAGATGCTGCGCTGGGGGCTGTCCCGCCGCGCGCAGGCCACGGACGACGCACATCCGGACGCGCGGGTCACCGCGCTGCGCACTCTCGCCCCCGCCCTGAACGTGGTCGGCCGGGAGACCGCTGACGGCGTTCCGGCCGGGATCGGGGGCGATCGTGCCGGGTGGTTCGCCGTCCTTGAATTCTCCGGCACCACAGAGCATCTCGCGCAGGAGATGAATGGGCCACCGCTCGACCGGATCGCCCAGCTGGTGGCCGAGTCGGACATCCCCGGAGTGCGGGTGCAGGTGCTCACCCACACCGTGCCGTCGGCGTTCGCGGCCGACCGGGCACGCACTCTCGGTGCACCGGCTTTCGCACCCGCGCACGTGACCACCTGGGTCGCGGTCCGCCTCGACGCCCAGACCCTGGCCGAGGAGGCGCGCAACGCCGAGGTCTCGCCCCCCGACGTACTTCTCACGCTGGTGCGCCGACTGGAGACTCTGCTGAAACGCAGCACCCGGGCCACCTGGCGGGTGCTGGACGCCGACTCCGTGGTCGCCGTGCTCGCCCGCTCGTGCGGGATGCTGGGCGAGGCGCAGCCGATCGAGGAGCGCGACCGGGTGAAGACCGGTGCGCTGCACCATGTCACGTTCTGGGTCCGGTCATGGCCGTCGGCCGGTGAGCCGCGGGTGCTGCTCGACGCGCTTGCGCTCGTCCCGGCCGCGTTCACCAGCGTCAGCATCGTGCTGGAGCCGGGCCGGCAGGAGACCCGTATGCGTTCACTGGTGCGAATCACGGCCGGTGCCGGGCAGATTGACACGGCGGCCGACACGGTGCAGCAGGTGTCGAAGCAGCTCGACGCCGACGTGCAACGGCTGGACGCCGAACAAGGGCCCGCGGTGTACGCGACGGCTCCCAGCGGTGGGGGAATCGGGTAGCTGCGTCTCCGGAGACGGCGCTACGCTTCGGAACCCCCTGACGTCTGAATCCTGGAGTTCTCATGACCGAGCAACCGAACCGGTTGCGCCGGAAGAGGTCTCGGGATTCGCGGCCCAGCACCGGTACGGGGCGTTGCTGGCTGCTCAGGACCTCGGCTCGCCGTACCGTCGGGCGGGCAGGGCGGCCGTGCTGGCGCTGGTCTGCCTGGCCCTGATCGTGGTGGTGACGGTGCTGGGGATGTCGATCTTCGACGACATCCCGTTCCTGAGGGGCGTCGGCCAGATCGCCAACCTGTTCCTGATCGTGGGCATGCTGCTCTCGGTGGCCTCCGCGGCCCGGACCTTCACCCGTGGGTATCACGCCTACTACGTCTACGACGGCGGATTCGTGGTGCGGGGACGTGACGTGCGGGGTGTCGCCTGGTCCCGGGTGAGCGAGCTGCGGGTCATCGGCACGGGGGCGTCGGCGCAGTACCTGCTGACGTCGTCCCTGGGAAAACTGCTCATCGGTAAGCCCGAAGACGGGAGCGTCGCGTTTCGCGAGGCTGTGCTGGAGGCCATGGCCAGGCACGGGCGGGCGGTGCTCTGACGGATGACCGGCGGGCAGGTCACGCTCGAAGAGATGCTCGAGGTGGTCCGTGGAGACCTGTCCTCGTCAGAAGATTGCTGGACCGGCACTTCCGCGGAACCGATGTCGGATCCTGGCTTCATCCGGTGCGTCTGACCCATGAAGACGGTGATGTGGTGCGGGTGGAGTTCTTCACGTACCACGAGGAAAGAAGCGGGCAGCTTGCGGTGATTCGGTGGTTTGTTCAGGTGGTTCAGCTGAGGAGGCGAACGGAGCCTTCGGAGAACGGGCCGGCGATGGTCAGGATCGCGAAATCCTGATGAGTGATCGTTCCCGTGCCGTCCGCATCGGCCTGTACAAACCACTTCCGGACGATGATCTCGAGCGAAGGGCCCCCGAGACTCGGCGTGTACGAGAAGAATTCCAGACGCGCCTGGTCGCCGGAATCCTCGAGGCGCACATCGTGCAGCCATGCCTCGATCTCCCGGGCCTCCGGGTACCGCTCCAGCAGAGACGCCTCGTGGAACGAGCCTTCGACCAGGTATCCGGGTGTCAGCGAACTGGGTTCGAGGTAGGCGATGACCTCTGCCAGAGCCCGGGGGGACGGCGCCTGCCCTTCGGGGAGGAACAGGCGAGCAGCCAGGCGCAGTAAGTCGGTCTCGCCGGACTCCACGGCACCGAGCACGTACTCGGACCCGTCCTGGGCGAACAGCAGGACCCGCAGCAGATTTCCGCCGTGCGAGAGGTCCATGGTCTGCTCGACCAGGACGCCCTCATGTAGCCAGGGCTCCCGCGCCAGCGGCCAGTCCAGGCGCTGGATGAAGTAGTCGCGTTCACGCCCCGAGCTGTTCGTGGTGAACAGCTCGGCGGCGGAGCGATCGCTCCGAAGCTTGGAGACGACCTCGTCCTCGGAAAGAACCGACCTCCGGATGACGACCATCACCCGGTCGAGGTCGGAGGGGGCGCCGCTCACCGGGTGTTCTCCTCAGGGACGGGGAATCTGCTGTCGATGGTGCGTCGAAAGTCGTTCCACGAAGGTAGTTCCCGAGGAAGCTCCGCCGGGCCGATCGTCTCGGTGATGAACTCGGCGATCACCCGGCGACGGTGCAGCTCTCGCACCGCTTCTCGGCGCGCCTGATCGTAGCCCGCGCGATCAGGGTATTCGCGGCCGTCGATGATGAAACCGAACCGCTTGTCGCCGTTCTCCGTGACCAGGCAGGTGGTGCGGTCGTACGCCGGACGAGAAGAGGCGCGGGCCTGGGGATCCGTCATTTTCTGGTCTCTTCCTGGTCCAGAGCCGCAGCTTCGGAGAACATCTGCATGATCAGTTCATGCTGGTGAGGGGTCAGATCATGGTACTGCTTGAAAACAGTGTTGTGCTCCAGGTCCGCGGCCACAGAGGCACGCTGGGTGGTCAGCTGTAGTTCGTAGGTGTAGGCGACGCCGTCCACGTCGATGCGGACCACCATCGGGATCACCCGGTAGCTGGGATTCTTGGACTTCGGATCGGCGTACATGTTCTCGACCTCGAGAATCCTGCCGCCATCGCCTGTTCCGAACCGCTTTTGCACCTTGTGGAGCACCGCTCCGAGCTGCTCCATGTTGTCCACGGTGATGCGTGCGCCGACTGCATCGATGACATCGCCCACCTCGTAGGCGGAACGCCCCGAACCGACCATTCGACCCACCTTGTCGAAGAGACCGTGGGCGATCTTGGTACGGATGCTGTTGGTGGCACCCGGAGGAGTGAGATCATCCAGTTCGCGTTTGACGGCCGGCTCGACGTCGATGAGGAGGGTTTCCGCGTAGCGCTCGACCGCCTCACTCTGCTCTGCGGTCGGATGCAGTCCGGTCGCACGTTCAGGATGCCGGATCTTCTGCTCGTCGATGAAGACCTGTTTGCGCGAGAGGCCGTCCGATGTCTCGTTCACCGAAGCCGGCACATGCTCGAAGACGATTCCTTGGCCTGGGTTCTCCCGGGAGTAGGTATCGAGATCCTGATTTGCGAGCAGGCGGCCATCAGCCAGTTCCTGCAAGATTTCCAGTGGCCGGTCGCGAAGCGCAGGTTCCAGCAGGTTGCCAGCGAGGTTGAGGCGGTGGATCTTGTGGTCGGCGATCAACTTGGTCACCGCGTCCAGAACCTCGGCCCTGTGGGGAAGCGCCTTGGTGACCCATTCAGTCGTCAGGGCCTCCCTGGGCGTAAGGGCGAAATCGTGCCTGGCGACCAGAGAGATGTCGTTGGCTGACCCGCCGGCCAGCAGCGATGCCGCAGGGTCGTGCACCTTGCCCGTCAAGGCCTCGAACAGCCATCCCGGTTTGTAAGTTTCTTCGGGTAGCGGCGCTTTCCGTGTTGCCTCCGCAACCGGGTCGGTCTGCTCTTCCGCCGGTGGCTCTGGACGAGGGCCGTTGCCGGTCGGCGTTTCTTCACCGATGGGCGGTGCGTCTGCGGGACGGCCGGGTGGCATTTCGGCCTGGGCACGACGGATGGCGTCGATGTCGACAGGATTGTTCCGAAAGACCTCGAAGGCGATGCGCTCTGCCTCTTCGGCCTTGGCGGTCCGTTGCAACTCTTTGAGGACGGCCTCGTGGATGTGGGCGTTCAGATCTCTGGTGATCGGGCCCACCAGACCGCCCGGCAAACCCGACCCAGCCCTGCTAGTGTCCGTGGCGTCGATGATGGACATCCGCACCTGGTCCATCAAGGTGTCGTGATCGGTGACCTCATCCCTGTAACGCTGAAGCAGATCATCAGAGTCGATCAGTTTTTGCAGTGGGATTTTTTCGACGTCGTACGAGCTTGCCACGTACCGTCCGAGAGCCTCAAGGGATTCGTCTGCCCGAGCGCGGCTGTCCCCAGGGATTCGAGGGTCTTCGCTGTATTTCGGGCGCGGCGAGTTGCGCACGGTGTTGTGCAGAAAGGTGCGCTGAGCCAAGAAAGATCGGAACTCGTTCTCGAACGTCACGAGCGCCATGACAGTCCGCCGCACATTCCGCTGCTGGACGGCGTCCAGGTCGACTATCCCGGACTCGACCAGAGCATCGACCTTTTTCCGGATCATGTTCTTGTTCGGCTGCAATCGATGGAGCGATTCGTGCAAAGCCGTTCCTGCGATGTCGGTGACCACGCGCGGCGTTTTGCTGTCGCCCATGTCGATAAAGGTGAACTGAGAGGCGGCTTCATAGGTTCCTCGATCGGACGATCCGACAAGACCACGCAGTTCAGCATCGCTGTAAACACCCTGGGGCAGCTTTTTTCGTGCCTGTTCGAACTGCTTGGGCACCGCGTTTTCGAGGGTATGCATCACATGATCGGCGATGGTGTTCCCGAAAGCGTCGTCTACGAGGATGTGGATGATGGCCTTGTCGAGCACGTCAACTCGGTGGGTTGAATCGAGGTCGATCTTTCGGTGGGCCAGCTCGACCTTGTCCAAGGGGTCCAGTCCATGAACCTGTTCCCAGCTGGGTGTGCGTTCGCCCTTGTTAGTGATCTCGGTGCTCAAGCGCTCAAAACGTTCCGTGTAGTCCCGGACGTTCTGGCTGTGCTCACGCACGGCGTCGATCAAGTCCGGCAATTCCTGGGGATTCTCGCGGGTTCTGGTGGTCTGGTCGAGAACGGAGGAGGCACCCTTCTGGAGTTCCTTCAAGGCGTCGATCTGCTGGCGTCTCTCGTCCCCGTAACGGCGTTCCAGATTGTCGATCTGCCGATCGAGCTTGTCCGCCGTCGCCCGGAGAGTGTCTTCGGTGCTGAGCTTCTTTCCCCCGAGAGAATCGGTGAGCAATCTGCTCCGGTGCAGTTCGGATTCTGGCGACAGGTGGTTCGCTGGCCGCCGCTCTTCCTCGATATGCCGCTCGGGAGAATGCTCCTGGGCGGCATCGCGTTGAAGCGCCCGCTCCGCCTGATCCCGGCGCACGCCGTCCAGGTCCAGCCCGTGCTGTGAAACCACCTCGCGCGTCAGAGGTCCGGAGAACCGCCCAGGCTGTCCGTGCTCGTGATGTTCCACGATGGCCAGCCGCGCCTGCTCGACCATGCCTGCGGCGTCGGTCAGATCGGGGTGCCCGGCGAACAGATTGTCGTTCGTGTCCACCAAGTGGGAAGCAGGACCCAGATAGTTCGTCCGCACGTGGTCCATGATCTCGTGCGGGGAGTTGTTGGCCCGGGTACCGCTTTCCTTCGGGATACGCGGATCGCCGTCGTAGCTCTTCTCCGGCGAATGCTTGGCCATGCCCTGGAGGAACTGCTGCTGCACCATGAACGCCCGGTACTCCGACTCCAGGGTGATGCGGGCGTTCTCCGAGGAGATGCGCCGGTCGATCTCCGCGGGTTCCAGGTCGGGCTCAGAACGTCGCAGAGCCCGGTGCAGATCGCGCCGGATCAGGTCCTTGGCGGGCTGGAGCGCGTGGACCGACTCGTGCACCATGGTCGAGACGACCGAGGTGAGAGCCCGCGAGTTCCCGACGCGACCGAAGTCCACATAGGTGACACCGTTGGCCGAGTTGTAGGCACCGCTGGGACCCGGCTCGTTGAGCCAGTTCCGGTCGCGGTCGACCACCTCCGGGGGCAGCCGCCGGCCCGCGATGGAGGGGTCTTTCGGCACCGCGTTCTGCATGACCGTGGACACGTGCCGGGCGAACTCCGGGCCCAGCACATCACGCACCAGGATCGTGCCCACAGCCTGGTCGAGCACGTGCATCCGGTCGGTGTCCAGATCGACCTTGGCCTGGCGCTGCGACAACTCGACCCGGTCGAGCAGATCGAGACCGTGCACGTCTTGCCAGGGCTGGATCACCGCGTCCTTGATCGGCTGGTTGCCGTCCTGTGTCCACGCCTGGTCGGCGTAGTCGTGGTAGGTGTCGCCGCGTCCCTGGAACCTCTCGGTGTAATCGTTGATGCCGCGGCTGTGTTCGGCGACACCGTCGATGAGTTCGGAGATGTCCTTCCGGCCTGCCTTGACGTCGGCGACCGTCGTTTCCAGCCTGCCGGCCCGGGTCTTGATGTCTTCGAGGGCCTGGATCTGGTCGGGCCGGGAGTCACCGTGGTTGGCCCGGATCCGGGCGATCGCCTCGTCGATCTTTCCTGGCGTCTTACCCAGGACGTCGGAGGTGGTGTCCGCGGTCCAGGAGAACTTGCTGCGCTCCCGCGCCTCCTCGATCGAGTTCTCGCGGCCCCCGTGCTGGTCAGGGGTGGTCTCGTCGTGGCCGTGGTCGTGGTCGTGTTCCGCGGGGCTCTGGTCACCCTCACGCGTATGGACGACGTCAGACTCGTCCTGGCTCGGCGTCGTCCTTCGTTCTGGCTCTGCCGAATCGCCGCCGGAGGACTCGTGCCGGGTGCCGGCCGAGTCGTGATCCCGCTCTCTGGCCGGTGTATCGGCCGGGGAGGGTGAGGGCTGGGCGTCGTCGCGGACCGGACGGGCATCGGTGTCGCCGGGCGGATTCCGGTCCGTCCCGGTGGTGCGATCCGGCTGCGTGGGGCGGGGGTCGCGCTCCGCGGCGGTGGTGCGGTCGGGCTGGGCGGTGCGGTCGGTCTCGGGTGTGCGGTCGGTCTCGGGTGTGCGGTCGCCTCGGGCGTCGCGCTCCGATGGAGTGGTGCGGTCGGGCTGGGTGGCGCGGATCGGCTGCGTGCTGTCGCCGGGGGCGGTGTCGCGGTCGCGGGAGGTCGTAGTGCCGCCCTTGGCCGGAGTGCGGTCGGCGGGACGGGACGAGTCGGTCTGGGTGACGCGATCGCCTGTGGTGCGCACTGTTTCGCCGGTGCGCGCCGTTTCGCCGGTGCGTGCCGGGCGGGGGGAGGCGTCGTCGGTACGGCTTGGAGCGGCGGGCGTGGCGTCGTGCGTCTGCCGCGTGGGCTCGATGACGATGGAGCCGCCGGACGGTGCCGCGGCGTCCTGCCGCTGCCGCGATGACGTGTCCGCGACGCGCGGGGTCGAGGTGTCGGCACCCTGGTCGACGCGGTGCGAGCCGCCCGAACCCGTATCCACCGAGGTCCGGATGCTGCGCGTCGTGCCGGAGGACGCCGAATCGGTCTGGCGCGCGGTGATGTTCGAACTGCTGCCGGCGTCGCGGGCCGAGGTCGTCGTGGTGGGGTGAGTCTGCCGGCCGAGGGCTTCTCGGATGTCTTGGGTGCTGGCCCCCTGCTCGGCCGCCTTGGCGGAAGGCACTGAGGTGGAGGCGTTCTCACCCACCGCATGCGTGCCCAGTTGGGGCGAGCGGTTGGTGAGGGCACCGTGAACGCCGTGGGCCGCGAGCGGGATGGCGGCGCCGACCGCTCCGGCGGCGAACTGGGTGCCCAGGCCCTTGAGGAGGCCGTCGTCGAACTGTTTGAGGTATTGCTTGGAGAAACCGAGTTGGTTGTTGGCGACGTAGTTGTACGTGACGTCGAGGGCCGCCTCGGAGGCGATGTTCGAGAAGCCCTCGCGGGTGAGGGCCCCCGTGGTGTTGATTCCCACCCGGACGGTGCGCGAGGTGGGCGCGGTGCCGAGGAATTTGGCCAGGTTGCGGTTGACGGCCTTGTTGGAGTTCGTGAGCTTGTTCACGGTGCTGTTGCCCAGTCGGCGGGCCCCGCCGCTGAGCAGGTGCCCGGCCAGTCCTCCGGCGGCACCGGCGGCGGCACCGGCGTAGAAGTTGTTCTTGACGGTTTCCCAGTCGACCTCTTTTCGGTTGCCCTGGGAGACCTGGTACTGCTGGGCGGCGAGGTCGGCCCCGGCGAAGGTGAGACCGCCGTGGGTGGCGCCGACCCCCGCCGTCTTCAGCAGCGACGGCGCGTGCTTGCCCAGGCTCTGGAGACCGCGCGCGCCCAGGTTGGTGAGACCCTTCTTGCCCGCCTCCGTGCTGACCGTCTTGCCGGCGGCGGGCAGGCCCTTCTTGGCGGTGAGTTCGGCTGCTTCTTTCAGGCCCTGTTTGAGGATGGGTTTGCCCATCATCATGGCGAGACGTTGCAGCACCGCGGTGATGGCCTCGCGTCCGGCCAGGACAGCTGCTGCGGAGAAGGCGCCGCCGCCGAATTCGGCGAACATCAGGCCGAGGGTGACTTCGATGGCGGTGATGGCGAGGATGATCTCGCACATGAGCTGGGCGTATTCGAGTTCGAGGGCGCCGTTGAGGCAGGCGGCCTGGTAGTTGTAGGCGGCGGCGGAGAATGCGGTGGGGCCGGATTCGCTGCTGCCGACGAACTCGTTCCAGCGGTTGGTGAAGGCCTCGCCGGCGTCGCCGCCCCAGTTCATGACGACGTTGAGGGCGGTGCTGTTCATGTCCATGAACGATTCGTCGATGGTGCCGGCGAGTTCGCCCCAGGCGTCGCCGAGGTCGCGCCAGGCTCCGGGGTCGCCGTCGGGCCAGGCCTGGAATGACGTGGCCCGGATCAGCATGTCCCAGATCCATTCCAGGGCTGGGTCGAGACCGGCCACTCAGCGACCCGCCAGGGTGAATGCTTGCTGGGAGGACATGGTTTCAGCCCTCCCCTGCTGAACCGGCACCTGAATCAGGCATCGATCATACCCGGAACGATGGTAAATGAGGGGGAAAGGGACCGGTCGCGGTACCGGGAGCACCTAGACTGGCGGTCCTGGGACCTGGTGGGAGGGCACGTGCCGACAGAACTTCTGGACGTCGAAAGGACGCTCACAGCACTGCGTGAGCGCATCCTGGTGCCCGGTGAGAGCGTCACCGACATCCATGCAGGCAAGCGGTCGCTCTGGGTGGAGACCAGCGTGCGCGGCCTGCTCGTGTCGCGGCCGCAGTGGCAGCTGGCGGCCGAGCCCTGGGCCGACGACGTGCTGGAGGTCAAGGGCGACGAACCGATGACGCACACCGAGCGCGAGCTGTTCGGCCTGGTCCACGCGAAAGACGGCTCCAGCTATGCGCTGGGCCTGCATCGGGACGACGACCTGGCCGCCCTGGCCTCGCGCCTGACGTTGCCGCCCGGTCAGGCCGTGCAGCCGGTGGCGCTGGCTGAGATGATCGCGCTGCTGGGCACCGGCGGGCACTTTCACGGCGCCCTGATTGAGGGGTCGGCCGGGGGAGATCCGCTGCTGGAGCGTTTCCCCCAGGCCGGTGAGATCGAGTCCTGGCTGCACCCGGTGCGGTGGCAGAGGGTGGACGGCGAGGTTCGGCTGAAGTTCTTCTCGTACAGTGTTTATCCCACGGACGAGGGGCGTGTGGTGGGGGTGGACGCCTGGGCGGTCACGGCGCCCGCGGCCGGCGAGACCCGCATCCGGCGCGACCGGGTGGCCGAGCTCGCCATCGGGATGGACGGCGAGCTCGGCGAGGTGCGCCTGCTCGGCTGAGCAGCGCTCGGTCAGGACGGCCTCGGGCTGAGCCGCGTGGTTCGGTGCCGCGCCAAGTTCGGCGTGGCGTCGGGTTCGGCGTGGCGTCGGGTTCGGCGTCGCGTCGGGTTCGGCGTGGCGTCGGGTTCGAGACGGCGCTTGTGGCTTGGCGCAGCCGGTTTCAGACGCTGTCGGTACGGTCTGGCTGCGGCTGCGGCTGCGGCTGCGGCTGCGGCTGTGCGGGCGAGGTGAGGCTGTGGCGCCAGCGCTGCCAGTCGCGCTGAAGCCACCAGCCGATCGCGATCGCGAGCACCACACCCACCACGTCGCGCAGGACCACCGCCGTGATCAGGCTCCAGACCATGGCCACCAGAGCGAGGCTGTAGGCGACGTTGCGGCGGTCGGAGCGCAGGAAGGCCAAGGAGACGCCCAGCAGGATGAGAGGGCCCAGGATCAGGATGGTGGACATTGTCTACTTTCCGCTCTGCTTCTGCTGTTCCTCGGCGCGCTTCTGCTGGTCGTCGAGGGTGTCTTTGACCGTGGAGCCCACATTTTCGCTGCCCGCGACCTTGAACAGGGCGGCGCCGTCTTCGTCGAGCTGAACGGTGTCGCGGATGGCCTGATAGGCCAGCCGGGTGCCGTGCTCGGTCTGCTCGGCGATGATGCCGACCTGGTCGCGGATGAAGTCGGAGCCCTGGCCGTCGTTCTGGTACTGCTGCTCGAACGGCTTGCCGTACTCCTCGGTGTCGCCCCAGGGCTTGCCGGCCTCCAGCGACTTGATGCGCGACACGATCGACGTGAGCTTGTCGTTCATGGCGCGGGACTGCGCCGCCATCGAGACCAGGCTGTTCTGGGCCGCATCGGCGTCTTGGATGAAGGTCTGCTTCTCGGCGGTCATTCGGGCGCTCCGTTCATCAGGCGGTCGCGGATCGACTGGAGCCGGGCGTTCAGGTCGCTCTCGCCGCGCATCATGCCGGTGACGTCGACATCGGGTGCGTAGCGGGTGTTCACGGCCTGCGCGCGCTCGGCCGCGTCGCGGGCGGCGTCGGAGACCGTCTGGCTGATGGTGCGGGCGAGAGCCGCGGCATCGGGCTTGCGGTAGATACGCCCGTCGAGCTTCAGGTCGAGCAGCTCGCCCCGGGGGCCGACCTCGGCCGTGACGTATCCGTCGGGCGAGGTGGCCCGGCCGCGGATGCGGGCGAGTTCTTGCCGCAGCTCGGAGAGGTTGCCGCTGAGCTGATGGAAACGGTTGCTCATCTGCTCGGCCTGCGCACGCAGCCCACTGAGGTCGTGTTCAGTCAAAACCGTGTACCCCTCCACCTGTTCGCCCGCTACGGCGGGCGTCATCCCCCTCGACACTAACCCCTGTGATGCTTGGGTGATCAAGTCTTGAGCGAAGGTTTGAGGGATACTTATCTCGGAGCCGCATACCGTGGACCGGTTGGAGGTGTGGCGTTGAAGCGTTCCGTTCGGTGGGCAGGGTGGGGGATGGCCCTGCTCCTCGGCATGTCCGGGCTGGCGGTGGGGGCGGGGCCGGCTGATGCCGCACCGCTGAAAGATCCCGAGCCCAAGGCGTCCGACAGCAAGTCCTCCAAGAAGAAGACCAAGAAGAAAGCCAAACCCCGGGCCACGAAACCGGACTGCGGCCGGGCCGAGGCCGGTGCGGCCGACAGCATTCCCGGCGTTCCGTGGCAGCAGAAGTGGCTCTCGCCCGAGCGCCTGGGCCCGCTGGCCACCGGCTACGGGCAGGTGGTGGCCGTGGTCGACTCCGGTGTGAACGACGAGCACGAACAGCTGAAAGGCCATGTGCAGAGCGGCTACGACACGGTGCGCGGCACGCTCGGCGGCAACGAGGACTGCGTGTCGCACGGCTCCGGCGTGGCCGGGCTGATCGTCGCCGCCAAGGTGGGGTCGGTGGGCCTGCGCGGCATCGCGCCGGGCGCGCAGATCATGCCGGTGCGGGTCACCAACGCCGCTCCGGCCTCCGGGCCGGACAGTTCCGAGAAGACCACCCCCGCCAAGGTGGCCGCCGGCATCCGCTGGGCGGCGAAGAACGGCGCCACGGTGATCGAGGTGTCGTCCGCCTTCGGCTACGACGGCGGCCTGTGCGGCGCGACGAAGTACGCCGTCGGCAAGGGGATTCCGGTGGTGGCGGCGGTGGGTGACCTGCACGACGCCACACTGTCCGTGGATCCGGCTACCTACCCGGCGGCCTGCGACGACGTGATCGGGGTCGGCTCGGTCTCCGAGAACTTCACGGTGTCAAGCAGTTCCGTGGCCAACGGCACCGTCGACCTGGTGGCTCCCGGCGACGGTGTGATCAGTACCAACCGCATCGCGGGGCAGCAGTCGTACGACGGCACCAGCCTGGCTGCGGGTCTGGTGGCCGGGGCGGCCGCCCTGGTGCGGCAGACCGGTCCGGGGCTCACTCCCGGCCAGATCGCCGACCGGCTCGCGGCCACGGCCGACCCGGTGCCCGGCGGGCAGCTGTCCATCTCCTACGGCGCCGGCCTGGTGAATCCGTACCGCGCGCTCACCGAGCGGGCCGCGGCCGCGGCCCCGGTGCACATCGACGGCGTCGCCGCCCCCACCGTCGACGTCGTCGCCGAGCGAATCGAGTCGGCGCGCGACCACGGCCGGGTCACGGCCGTGGCGGTGGCGACCGGTGTGCTCGGAACCGCACTGCTGCTGGTGGTTCTCGCGCTCTGTCTGCCGCGCGGGCGAGGCCGGGGCTGGAAACCCGGCCGGGCCGCCCCGGTGCGCAGCACGCCCGCGCAACCGGTGCTCCCCGACGAGGAGTCGCCGTTCGCCCTGCCCGAGGCGCAGCGCGGCTGACCGTCCTGCCCACCGGCACAGCCGGCCGCGGACGCACGAGCACGATGAGAGCTGTTCGTCGTCCATAATTTTGGGCCCGGCACACAGCAGAACGGCGGCGGCCCGGTGACCACCGGGACCACCGCCGCGCGACGAGGTATCAGGCGCCGCTGAAGAGACCGGCGTTGCGGGCCTCGGTGGCCGACATGTCGTCGGAGTTGGCGAGCACCGTGCGGGACAGCTGGTTCAGCGCCGCGACCAGGTTGTCGCACGCCGAATCCCACTTGGCCTGCATGCCGGCCCAGCTCTCACCGGCGGAACCGCTCCAGTCGGCCTGCAACTGACCGGACGACGCCTTCACGTCACCCTTCAGCGAGTCGACGCTGGAGTGGGCCTTGCCGATGGCTCCGGAGAGCTCCTGAAGGTCGTTGAAGCTGTAAGCGATCATGGATGATCCCCCTCCAAAGGAAATTCGGGTCAGCGCACCAGGGCGGACGTGATGTCGCCGGTCGGGACCTGATGGATCGACGCGGCGTTCGACGAGTCGGTGCCGCTGTACTCGGTGCCGGACGTGTTGATGTTCGTGGCGATCTCGTCGAGCACGGCGTTGAGCTTGTCCCAGGCCGTGTTCACGCTCTCCATGGCGCCGTTCCAGGCGTTCTTCGCCTCGCCGCTCCAGGTGGCCGAGTGCGTCTCGGCCTCGCTGCGGAGAGTTTTGATGGCCGACTGCAACTGTTCGTAGTCGCTGACCATCTTGGACGAGACGCCGCCGAGGACGTCGAGATCGGCCTTCATCTGAGCGCTGCTAGGTCCAGCCATGCTTTCGCTCCATCCTTCGTGTTGCCTCAGCACCGTCTGCCCTTCACAGGCGGTGAACCGGGCCCGGTGCCTTGAGGTTTCGGGCTGCAAGGGATGAAAGACCCCCCACGGCAAATATAGTTCCGAATGCCCTCCGGCATCAGGTTCCGGGGACTATGTCGTTAATCTCCTCTTCTACCTGCAACGCGGCCCGTGCCGCGTCGGGGTCCAGGGCTGGACCCTCCGGGATGCGTGCCACCAGGGAAGCGGGCAGCGACCAGGTGTCCGCACTGCCCAGACCCAGCGCGGAGAGCGCGGTGTCGGATGGGATGGCGTACCGCGTTCCCTGGTCGGTGACCAGGTAGAGGGGACCGCTGTCGCTCTCCGGTGACGGCAGCGACTGCACCAGCGTGGCTTTGCCCGGCTGCACCCAGACCCGGTCGGCGAGTGCGGTGCCGGTGCCGGAGACGGCGCGGGTGTCGAGACCGCTGTTGACCGGAATCTCGCTGTTGACGAAGATTTTCGGGGTGAACCCGCCGTCGTTCCAGCTGGCGCAGATCACCGTGTCGGCCTGTCGGAGCCGCGCGAACGCGGGCACCTGGGAGGGCGGCGAGGTGGAGGTGACCACCGGGCGCTCCTGCGGAGCGTCGGCGACGTCGGCGGCGGCGACCATTTTCTGCTCCGCCCCGGCAGCCACCTGAATCTTCGCCTGGAGCTCGGTGATCGGGGTGAGCCGGGAGGCCAGCGTGAGGAAGTACTCCGCGCCGTCGCCGTCACCGACCTGCTGCACCTGGCCGACCTCGGCGCCGTCCAGGGCGGTGCTCGCCCTGCCGGAACCGTCCACCACGATCGGGGCGATCCACTGGCCGGAGGGCAGAGCCTGGAGCCAGGCGTCGCCGACCGGCACGGTGATCTGGTTGTCGAGCCCCAGCGCCAGCCCGACCCGCTTCACGTCTTTGATCGGGAACCGCATGTCGTGCCAGATCAGCGAGATCGAGCCGTCGGCGGTGTCACTCACGACCAGGGCCTCCTCGGACACCGCGGTGCCGGCCTCCGGCTGCTTGCCGACCACCATCCAGGTGCGGCTGACCTGGTCGCCGCTGAGGTTCGCGGCCTGCTTGGTGCACTGCGACCAGGGCGGCGCCACCAGGTCGGACGGGGTGGGCAGGTTGGCCGGTGCGTCGGCGATGCCGAGCTCGGGACCGCGCGGCACGTCGGCCAGCGACTTCGTCGAGGTCTTGGTGACGGTGGTGGTGTTCGCCAGCAGGGCGGCCGAGGCGAAGTTGGGCGTGGGGTGAAGGCGCCCGGTGTCGGTCATGTAGACGTAGGTGGCACCGGTCTCCTTGACCACGATCACCGACCTGCCGTCTTTCCACGACGTCTTGCCGCCGGGCGAGATCATCCCGAAGATGCCGGTGGCGGCCAGGGCGATGACCGTCACCATGAGCGCGGCGAAGCCGGCACCGCCGAGCCGCCGGTAGGGCCACTCGGCGGGGTCGGTCTCGTGCGCCACGGTGGCGCTCACCACGCGGCGCGCGGCGAACTGGTAGCTGTCGAGGAGGTCGCGACGGGAAGCCATCAGCCGGCCAGCCCGCGCACGTAGGGGAACAGCCCGAGAACGGCCGCGGCCAGCGGCCCGGCCGCGAGAGTCAGCACCACGTCGAGGATGTCGGCCCAGCGGCCGAGGCGGGGCGAGGCGGCGCGGCGGCTGTGCACCAGCGCCACGACGCACGACCCGCAGGCGAAGAGCACCAGGATCGGCACGACGATCAGCAGCCGCTGGGTGTCGGTCAGGGTGAGGGCGAGGCCGGTGACCGTGACACCGAGACCGAGCAGCCCGGTGAGCATCGGCAGCAGGCGCTGGCGCGCCGCCACCAGCATGCGGGCCCGCAGCAGGTGGGCGGTGGAGACGGCGCCGGCCAGCAGGAGCGAGGCGGTTGCGCCGTCGGCGGCGAGCAGCACGGTGCAGGCCAGGGTGACCACCGCGGTGCCGAGCAGCAGGCCGGTGAGGATGTCGGTGGCCCGGGTGACCCGGGCGACGGTGTCGGGGTACGACGGTCCGGCGTCACCGGCCCGCAGGTCGTCCATGTCGCGCGGCACGGTCGGCAGCGGTACCCGGGCCAGCCGCACGGCCAGCAGCGGGTACGCGGCGCCGAACAGCAACAGCACGGTGCAGCAGACGGCGGCCGAGCCGAGCGCCTCCGGGGCGGTCATGGCCAGGCCGGCGCCGGCCAGGCCACCGAGCCCGGTGACGACGCCACCGACGAACACCTGTCGCAGGTCGGCCACGCCGAGCAGGCCGGCGACCGCGACCAGCAGCAGTGCGGCGGAACCGGTCATCAGCTGGGCACTTCCGAGCCAGGGCTGGTCGATGCCCTGGGCGATCAGGACCCCGCCGGCCAGCGCGACCGGCATGGCCGGGGCGGCCACCACGGCCCCGGCGGTGGCGTCGGAGAGGGCCCGGGACAGGATCGTGCCGGCCCCGGTGAGGACGACGGCCAGGCCGAGCAGGACCAGTGCCGCAGCGCCGGCGGCGCCGGGCGTGACCAGCAGCAGCGCGGTGAGCAGCAGGGTGGTGACGACGGTGACGGCCAGACCGGTGGTGCGGGTGCCGGACGGCGTCCAGGCGCGCTGCGACCGGCGCGCGCCGTCGGCGATCGCGTCGACCACGTCGTCGTACTCCGGCTCCGGCCACTCCTGGTGCAGCGGGACCAGGCAGAGCAGCTCGCCGTCGTGGATGCCCTGCGGTGCCAGGCCGCGGGTGACGTCGAGCGGGGTGCCGTCGGCCCGGCGGAGGGTGTAGCCGCCGGTGCTGAGGCCGTCCACGGCCAGGTCGTCGCCGCCCTGGCGGAGCAGGCCGGGCAGCAGCGAGGCCACCGGCAGCTGCTCGGGCAGAGCCACGGTGAGGCGCCGTTTCGGCGTCATCACCACCACGCGGGCCAGACCGAGCCGGTCGGTGATGGCTGTCATCGGTGTTTCCCGCCCCTGATCGTTCGTCAACTGGTGCCCCGGCGCTCCCCCAGAAATGGCGCCGATCTAGTTACCTACACCTATCGGGGAGTGATTACGTCAGGTCTGTCTCAAGCTGCCGTTAGATTTGCGATTAGAACCCCATTGGACGCTTTTGCCTCCGAGGGCCTTAGTCTGGACCGGGGTTTCATGAACGGCGCGGTCCGGCACTCAGCATGCCGGCGGCCGTTCACGCAAGATCAGGTCGCGGATCCACAGGCGACGCACAGGGGTGGGAGAAGGAGACGCACGGCATGGGAACCGTGGTGGTGAAACGGGCCGCACGCCGTCCCGAGCCGGAATATCCTTCTGGCGAGATCGTTCTCGAGGCGCCGCCGGAGATCCCGGCTGCCGACGGCCGGGCCTGGCAGCAGATGGTCATGGTGCTGCCCATGCTGGCCGGATCGGCCGCGATGGTGCTGATCTACACCTCCGGCGGTCGCTCGTCCGGTCCCCTGATGTACGTGGCGGGTGGCCTTTTCGGGCTCTCCGCGATCGGCATGCTGGGTTCCCAGATGATGTTCAGCAGCAGCCGCACCAAGCAGGGCATGCGCACGGCCCGGCAGGAGTACATGCGCTACCTGTCGCAGCAGCGCGCCCGGGTGCGCCGGGTGATCGTGCAGCAGCGCCGCGCCCTGCACTACCGCTACCCGGCGCCGGACTCGCTGTGGTCGCTGCCCGAGGGGCCGCGGCTGTGGGAGAGGCGGCCCGGGGACGGCGATTTCGGCATGATCCGGATCGGCGTCGGGCCGCAGGAACTGGCCACCGCGCTGATCCCGCCGCAGACCAAACCGCTCGACCAGCTCGAGCCGATGTGCGCCGCCGCGCTGCGCCGCTTCATCCGTTCCTACGCGGTGGTCCCCGAGCTGCCGGTGGTCATGGCGCTCGACGGGTTCTCCCGGGTGCACGTGCGGGGGGACGGCGAACGAGCCCGCTCGATGGTGCGGGCCCTGGTGGCCCAGGCCGTCGTGATGCACGCCCCCGACGACCTGGTGGTGGCCGTCAGCGCGGCCCCCGAGCGCCGGGCCGACTGGGAGTTCGTGAAATGGCTGCCGCACGCCCAGCATCCACAGCGCACCGACGCCCTCGGCCCGCTGCGGCTGATCGCCGACAGCGTCACCGGTCTGGAAGCCATGCTCGACGACATCGTCGGCCGTAGGCCCCGGTTCGACCCCTCCACCGCCTCCGGCCGGGTCGGTCAGCACGTCGTGGTGGTGCTCGACGGCGGCGGGGTGGCGGGCTCCGACCACCTGATGACAGACGGCGGCATCGAGGGCGTCACCGTCTTCGACCTGCGCGGCGAGGTGCCCCGGGTGCTCGACTACGCCACGCTGGTGCTGGATGTCGAGGCCGACGGCGGGCTGCGCAGCACCACGCTGAACGCGACCAGCGAGATGGGCGTCGCCGACACCCTGGGCCCGGCCGAGGCCGAGGCCCTGGCGATGCAGCTGGCGCCGCTGCGGATGACCCGCGCCGCCCGCGGCGACGCCGCCCTGGCCACCGACATCGGCCTGGCCGACCTGCTCGGCATCGGCGACCCGGGCCAGCTCGACACCGCCGTCACCTGGCAGCCCCGGCCCAGCCGCGACCGGCTGCGGGTGCCGATCGGGGTGTCGCCCGAGGGCATCCAGACCGACCTCGACCTGAAAGAATCGGCCCTGGAGGGCATGGGCCCGCACGGCCTGCTGATCGGGGCCACCGGTTCCGGCAAGTCCGAGCTGCTGCGCACCCTGGTGCTGGCACTCGCGGCCACCCACGACTCGCAGGTGCTCAACTTCGTCCTGATCGACTTCAAGGGCGGTGCCACCTTCACCAAGCTCGACCGGCTGCCGCACACCAGTGCGGTGATCACCAACCTGGTCGACGAGCTGCCACTGGTCGACCGGATGACCGACGCGATCAACGGCGAGCTGCTTCGGCGGCAGGAACTGCTGCGCGCGGCGGGCAATTTCGAGTCGCAGCGGGAGTACGAGCGGGTGCGCATCTCCGGCGCCCCGCTGCCCCCGCTGCCCAGCCTGCTGATCGTCTGCGACGAGTTCTCCGAACTGCTCTCCGCCAAGCCGGACTTCATCGAGATGTTCGTGCAGATCGGCCGGCTGGGCCGGTCGCTGGGCGTGCACCTGCTGCTCGCCTCGCAGCGGCTGGAAGAGGGCAGACTGCGCGGCCTCGACACGCATCTGTCGTACCGCATCGCCCTGCGCACGTTCTCGGCGATGGAGAGCCGGATCGCGATCGGCACGTCGGACGCGTTCGAGCTGCCCCGCTCGCCCGGGCACGGCTACATCAAGTTCGGCACCGACCCGCTGATGCGTTTCCGCGCGGCCTTCGTGTCGGGTGCCTACCGGCGTGACGAGACCGGCCCGATCGCCGTGTCCAGCACCGCCGTCATGGATTTCACCTCGCAGTACACCCGCCTGACCGAGCCGCTGGAGGCCGAGCAGGAGACGCCCGAACCGGACGACGAGGCGGGCGGCGAGAAGCTGCTCGACGTGATGGTCGGCCGGCTGGAGGGCCGCGGTGAGCCCGCCCACCAGGTCTGGCTGCCGCCGCTGGGCGACTCCCCGACGCTCGGCGAGCTGCTGCCCGGCATCTCGGCGCACCCGCGGCGCGGTCTGACGGCGGCGGGGGTGGCCCCCGGTCTGGTGGCCCGGCTCGGTATCGTCGACCGGCCGTTCGAGCAGCGCCGGGACGTGCTGGAGATCGACCTGGCCGGCAGCGGCGGGCACGTGGTCGTGGTCGGCGGCCCGCGCAGCGGAAAGAGCACGATGCTGCGCGACCTGGTGCTCTCGCTGGCTCTCACCCACACCCCCGACGAGACACAGTTCTACGTGCTCGATTTCGGCGGCAGCACGTTCGCGGCGCTGGCCGGTCTGCCGCACGTCGGCGGGGTGAGCGGGCGGCTGGAGGTCAACAAGGTCCGCCGCACGGTGGCCGAGGTGATGGCCGTGCTGGTGGAGCGCGAGCGGTTGTTCGCGCGGATCGGCGTCGAGTCGATGGCCGAGTACCGCCGCATGCGGGCCGACGGCCGAGCGGTCGACGACCGGTTCGGCGACGTGTTCCTGGTCGTCGACGGCTGGGCCACGGTGCGCAGCGACTACGAGGACCTGGAGGCCGTCATCACCCAGATCGCCGCCCGGGGCCTCACCTACGGCGTGCACCTGGTGGTCGGCGCCAGCCGGTGGATGGAGATGCGGCCCGCCGCCCGGGACATGTTCGGCAGCCGGCTGGAGCTGCGCCTGGGCGACATCGCCGACTCGATGCTCGACCGGCGCACCGCGATGAACGTGCCGGAGGGCATCCCCGGCCGCGGCATCACCCCCGACCGGTTCCACTTCCTCACCGCGCTGCCGGTGCTCGACGCCGCGCAGGGGGTGGCCGAGACGGTGGCGGCGATCGCCCGGCACTGGCCCGGCCAGGCCGCGCCGCCGGTGCGGCTGCTGCCCGCCGAGTTCCCCTACAAGGAGCTGGAGCCGGCCGGTCCGGGCGGGATCCCGATCGGCGTCGCCGAGACCGACCTCGGGGTGGTGCGGCTCGACCTGGACTCCGACCCGCACTTCCTGCTCTACGGCGACTCCCGCTCCGGAAAGACCGCCTTCCTGCGGGCCTTCGGCCGGGCGCTGACCGAGCGGCACGGCCCGGAAGAGGCCCGCATCGTGGTGATCGACCACCGCCGCAGCCTGCTCGGGGCGATCACCGAGCCGCACCTGATCGGCTACGGCACCGGTGCCTCGCGCAGTGAGGAGATCCTGGCCGAGGTGGCGCAGGCCCTGCGCACCCGGCTGCCCGGCCCGGACGTCACCGCCGACCAGCTGCGCAACCGCAGCTGGTGGAAGGGGCCGGAGCTGTACGTGCTGGTCGACGACTACGACCTGGTGGCCACGGCGAGCGGCAACCCGCTCACGCTGCTCCAGGAGTTCCTGGGCCAGGCCCGCGACGTGGGCCTGCACGTGATCATCGCGCGCCGCTCCGGCGGTGCCGGGCGGGCGCTGTACGAACCGGTGACGATGGCGTTGCGGGAGATCGGGTCGGCCGGCGTGCTGCTGTCCGGCCAGCGCGACGAGGGTGCGCTGCTCGGCAACGTGCGGCCCTCGCCGCAGCCGCCCGGCCGGGGGTGGCTGGTCGACCGGGCCCGGGGCACCCAGCTGGTCCAGCTGGCCTGGCTGCCGCCGCCGGAGTGAGGGCCGACGTTGCACGGCTTTGCCGTGACAAAGCCCCTATGGGGTAAAGCGGATGTTTGGGTACCGTCTGATGTGAGCCGGATTTCGTGAAGTCCGGCAGCTTGGGGAGGAGCAGCCATGGGGGCACAACGAGTTGAGGTCGACCTGGCCTCGCTGACCACGTTCGCGCACAGCGTCGCCAAGCTGGCCGACAGCAACAGCGACGCCGCGCTGAGCGACCCGAAAGAACTGATCAACAACGTGAAGGTGGCGGCAACCTTCAACGGCGCCGGGGGATTTCATGAGGCCGCCACCTTCAGCGCCTATCACACGCGCCTGGCCGGCTCGGTGAGCATGCTGCTGGGCGAGGCCATCCAGGGGCTGACCAGCCTGGGATTCGGTGCCGAGGTCTGCGCGCTCAACTACGCGGGCAGCGACCAGCGCAACGCCGCTCTCCAGAAGCTCGCGCAGGCGGCCGCTGAAGACAACCACGACCTGGCCGACCTCACGCCGGGTCTGAAGGGCAAGTCACAGATCCCGGCCTCCGCGGTCGACGACGCTTTCACTCCCTCCAAGGAGGAGAAGGACGCGGAGAAGAAGTCGGACGAGCCGAAGCAGACCAAGAAGGAGACCCCGTCACCGGGGCTGTCCGACGAGCAGTGGGACAAGATCATCGAGGAGAAGGACGCCCACGCGGGTCCCGGCGTCACCGACATGACCTCGCAGGCCTGGGACGGCACCACCGACTACGAGGTGGAGATCGGTGAGGGCAAGTCGGTCACCATCCCGGCCGACGATCCCAGCGGTTCCTTCAAGTACGAGAAGCCCTATCGGCCGGGCTCGGGTTCCTGAGGCGGTGACGCGTGGCTGAACCGGATTACAGCTCGGGCAACAACTTCGGGTTCACCCCCGACCGGTGGGTGAAGGACGACCCTCGCAACGGTGAGCGCTTCTACAGCGGCACCACGTCGATGTACGACCTGGACAACGGCAAGACCGACTTCCACTCGATGCAGATCGATCTGATGGCCGTCATCGCGTCCAACCAGCGCGACGGTGCCCTGCGCAGCTCGGCCGCGATCTGGGGCCGGATCGCCGATCTGATCGAAAGCCTGCGTTCCGGGCTGGAGACGGCGGGAAACGGCATGATCTCCGGGTGGGACCCGGCGGTCACCGTGGCCGCGGCCAACTTCTACGAGCACGTCGGGGCGGGCACCTGGTCGCTCGCCGACTGGGTCACCTACGCCCGCGACAACCAGACAGCGGTCAGCCAGATGGCCGAGCAGGTGCTCTCGGCGAAGAAGCAGATGAAAACCATCTACCAGAGTTATCTTTCCGAGTACAACGCGAAGATGAAGGCGGCCGACGAGGCGATCGACCCGCAGGAGGCGCTCAGCCTCGGCACCAAGAGCGGCAGCCCCTACGGTGTCGTGGGCGTCGGTATCGGCCAGGAGATCCTGAAGAAGAACCTGATCGAAGAGGCCAACGACATCCGCGACCGCTACACCAAGCAGGCGGCCGACGTGATGACCAAGCTGGCCGACAACTACATCGCCAACGCCTCGGCCATGGACGAGGGCCAGACCTACCAGGGGCCCACCGAGTCGGCCACCCCGATCGGAGTGCTGCTGAAGCAGCTGCGCTCCGGTGGCGGGGGCAACGGTCTCAGCGGCCTGCCCGGCGGTGGCGGGGTGCGCAACGCGCTGGCCGACGGCTCCGCGGCACGGCAACGGCAGCTCGACGCCGCGCGGAAGAAGGCCGAGGAGGCCCGGCGCAAGGCGGCCGAGCAGTTGCGCAAGCAGAAGGAAGAGCTCCAGAAGCAGCTCGACCAGACCAAGAAGCCCACGGACGAGGGCTCCTCGAACCCGCCCAAGGATCTCGGCGACCCGCTCACCTCCGACGAGCTGCTGAACCAGGGCCCGGGCACGTCCCCGCAGAACCAGAGCGCCACCGACACCAAGAACCTCGGAAACCCGCTCACCGCCGAGGAACTGCTCAACCAGGGCGGCAAGTCGCCGGCCGGCGCCACCGACCCACTGAACGGCGCGGTTCCGCTCACCACCCGCCAGCTGCTGGCGTCCAACCCGGGCAACCCCGGCGGTCAAGAGCGTTCAGGGACGACGAACGGCAACGCCCCGCACTTCGGCAACCCGGCCGGGTTCAACACCGGCGGACCGGGCGAGAGCGGCATCGGGTCCGGTCGTCCGGGCGGCCTGTCGGGCGTTCCCGGCGCAGGCCTCCCCGGTGCCGGTGGGCCCGGCGGCCTGCCCACCAGCGGCAGCCCGCGCTCGTTCGGCACGGGCGGCGGGCCGGGCTCGGCCGGGTCGCGGCAGTCGCTGATGGGTCGGCTCACCTCCGGCGGCGGTCCCGGCGGCACCGGATCCGGGTTCCCCCCGGGCCTGGGGTCGCGGGGTGGCAGCGCCGGTGGGGCCCCGGGTGGGCCCGGCGCGGGGCGGCCCGGGCAGCCGGGCCAGAACGGCCGCGCTGGTCAGGGTGGTCCGGGAGGTCGTGGTCAGGGTGGTCAGAACGGCCGCCGGCCGGGCGATCCCGACGAGCGCGAGCCCTCGGCCACCAGCTACCGGGCCGACAGCGAGGAGTACCTCGGCGACGTGCCGAACGGCCCGCAGCAGCTGCTCGGCGCGCCGCGCCCACCGGCGTCGTTCGGTCAGGGGCCGGGCCCCGGCCTGCCCGGCCGCACGCAGCGCACCCGGCGCAGTCCCGAGGACGAGCTGACCGGGCGTCGCAAGAAGTCGATCCTGGAAGACGACGAACTGCTCTCCGCCCCGGCGGAGCGCCGTCCCGACCTGACCGGCCGCCGGGCGTTCGGCGACGGCGAGGAGCCGGGCAAGGTGGAGACGGTCGGCATCGGCGACCTGCTGCGGGGCGGTCAGGCCGCACCGCCGGTCACCACCACCGAGCGTGGCCGTCGCCCGGAGGCCCCGGTCACCGAGGAGACCGGCGCCGAGCAGTACTGGGAGGTCGACGTGCCGGAGCGGATCGTCGCTCCGCAGGAGCAGGAGGCGGCGGAGCGCCGGGGCCGGGCGCTCGGCCCGTCCTCGTAGCAACCTCGTAGCAACGGGCCGGCCTCCGGAGCAACAGGTCGGCAGAGAACGGGTACGGCGCCAAAGCCGCCCACAGCGGTGGCTTTGGCGCCATACCCTAGGGTGGGCGGTCCCCCGAACGGTCACGGAAGCGGCGGAGACATGGCACGGACGATCCAGGTAGCACCCGGGCGGCGTGGGGCCTACACCACGATCGGCGACGCGCTGGGCGACGCCCCGGCCGACGCGGTGGTCGAGGTGGCCGAGGGCACCTACCGGGAGGCGCTGTACCTGAGCGGCAAGAGCGTCGTCATCCGCCCGCTGCCCGGCGCCGGGCCGGTGATCATCGACGCCGACGGGGTGCCGCACGCGGCACTCAGCTGCCGCGACGGCGGGGTGCAGCTGGAGGGACTCGTCCTGCGGGCGGGTGGTGCGCCGGCCCTGTCGGCGGAGCGCTCGGAGATCCGGCTGGAGCGCTGCACCCTGAGTTCCCGTGACGCTGCGGGCATCAGCGTCAACGGCGGCCGCCTCGAGGTGCGCAAGTGCACGGTCGAGAACTCGGTCTACGGGCTGCTGATCGAAGACGCCGACGGCACGGTGACCGACTGCACGATCACCGACATCGTGGAAGACGGTGTGCTGGTGCGCATCGGCTCGGCCCCGGTGATCCGGGCCACCACGGTCAGCCGCTGCGGCAACCGCGGGTTCTACCTCTACCAGTTCGCCCGTCCGGTGCTGGAGGCCTGCGAGGTGTCCAACACCGGCGCGGCCGGTATCGCGGTGGCCTACCGCAGCGAGCCCACGCTGCGGCGCTGCCGGGTGCACGACGTCTCCGGCCCGGGCATCAGCTTCGGCCGGGGCACCGGTGGCCTGGTCGAGGAGTGCAAGCTGGAGAACACCGGCAGTCCCGGGCTGGAGATCGACGAGGAGGCGAGCCCGGTCGTGCGCGAGCGGGCCGAGGGGCTCGACGGCGCGGGCGACCTGTTCGACGAGATGCGCCGCGACGACGACGGCATCGAGAAGCTGCTCGCCGAGCTCGACGCGATGGTCGGCCTGACCGAGGTGAAGGCCGAGGTGCGTGGCCTGATCGACGAGCTCCAGGTGAACGAGTGGCGGCGCAGCGCGGGCCTTTCCGTGGCCGCGGGCAGCAACAACCTGATCTTCACCGGTGCCCCCGGCACCGGTAAGACCACCGTGGCGCGCATCTACGGCAAGCTGCTCGGTGCCCTGGGGGTGCTGCCGGGCGGCGGGTTCCGTGAGGTCAGCCGCCGCGACCTGGTCGGGCAGTACCTCGGGCACACCGCCGAGAAGACGGCCTCGGTGTTCGACGAGGCCAAGGGTGGCGTGCTGTTCATCGACGAGGCGTACACCCTGTCCCGTGCGGCGGGCAGCAACGACTTCGGCCAGGAGTCGATCGACACCCTGGTGAAGCTGATGGAGGACCACCGGCACGAGAGCGCCGTCATCGTGGCCGGTTACACCAGGGAGATGGCCGAGTTCCTCGACGCCAACCCGGGTCTGGCGTCGCGGTTCTCGAAATCGGTCGAGTTCGTGAACTACTCGCCCGACGACCTGCTGCTGATCATGGAACGGATGACGGCGGCGGGCGACTACCTGCTCACCGCGAGCACCACACCGCACCTGCACCGCTATTTCGACGGTCTGGCGGGCGACCCGAACTTCGGCAACGCCCGCGAGGCCCGCAAACTGTTCGAGGGTATGCGCAAGGCCCAGGCCCAGCGGCTGCGCCGGCTGTCCGGCCGGCCCACCCTCGAAGACCTGCGCACCCTGAACCAGGAAGACCTGTTCGACGTGATCGGGCGGCCCTGATGAGTGGCTCGGCGCAGGGCTCGCAGGCCGCCCGCCCGGCCCGGCAGGCCGCGGCGGACGTCGAGGTCAGGGGCGTGCCGCAACCAGCCGTGGCAGCTCGTGGTGCCACCGCGGAGGAGAGCCGGGCCTCGGCCGAGCGGGTCAGCCGGGCGGTCGCCGAGCAGCTGATCGCCACCAGCCGCCGGGTGGCCCCGGCCGCCGTGGTGCCCGTCGATCCGTCGCAGGACCCGGTGGGTCAGCCGGCCGACGCCGGTCCGCGCGACGCGGCGCGGGGCGGACGCTCCCGCCAGGCGCACCGGCTGCGGGTGGGCTGGCACACGGCGTCGTCGCCGGTGCTCGCGGGCCTCACCCGGCCCACGGCCTCCGCCGGGGTGCTGCTGGGCCGGGGCGCCGACGGGGCCGCGGTGCGAGCCACGCTCTTTCGCCGCACGCCGGTACGCATGGTGCTGGTCGGCCGGCACCGGCTGGCCCGGCTGATGCTGTTGCGGGCGGCCGTCTCCGGCGCCCGGCCGCTGGTGCTCGCCGGGGAACCGGTTGCCTGGGAAGGGTTCCGGAGCCGGCTCGGCGCCACCGGCACCGGGATGTCGGTGCTCTGGGCCGACGCCCCGTTCCGGCTCGGCGGGTCGGTGGCCGAGCCGCTCTTCGTGATCCGCTCGGCCGACGAGACGGTCACCGGCCCGATCCGGAAACCGGCCGCGGGGCCGGCGGGTGACGTGCTCCTGGACGATATGGCCCTGGACGGCCCGACCCGCCCGGTCCGCAAGGACGCCGACACCATCCGCCGTGCGATCGAGCTGAGCCGCAGGGGAGCGGACCGTCCCGACCCGAAAGCCCCCGGCAACAGCGCAGCCCCGGGCAACACCGCTGCCCGAGGCCACCACGCTGCCTTCGGCCTCGGCACCGCATCCAGCCGGAACACCCTCTCGGGCGGCAACACCGGCCCGATCCGCAAGGGCGTCACGCATCCCGGCGACGTCACCTCGGCCCCCGACGACCTGGCCGACGAGGCGGCGGGCTGGTCCGGCGGATGGTGGCGCTGCGACGCGCAACTGCTGCCCCGGGTCGGCGCCGAGGCGATGGCCGGCCTGCGCCGTAACGACCTGCTGGTGACCACCCGGCTGGGCCGGGAGGACGCGGAGCGGCTGTGCTCGTCCCGCCTGGTGGGCGACCTGCGGCCCGGCCAGCTGACCGGGCTGATGGACGACTTCGTGGTGGTCGTCGCCGACGGCCGCGCCCGCGTGGTCGCCCTCGACATCACCCCGGGTGAGGAAGGCTTGCTCGGCTCGCCCCTGCACTGAGGTCGGGTAATGCTGGCGACCGGCACCTCCACCAGCGGATACCCTGGGGCCCGTGACTCCCGACGAACTGTCCACCGCGATCCGGGCGTGCCTGGAGGCCGCCGTCGCTGCCGGTGATCTCACCGTCAGCGTCCCCGCCGAGATCCGGGTCGAGCGACCGAAGCAGCGCGAGCACGGCGACTGGTCCACCAACATCGCCCTCCAGCTGGCCAAACCGGCCGGCAAGCCGCCGCGCGCCGTCGCCGAACTGCTGTCGGCCCGCCTGGTCGGCCTGCCGGGGATCAAGAGCGTCGACATCGCCGGGCCGGGCTTCCTGAACATCGTGCTCGACACCGCCTCGGCCGCCGGGCTGGTGCGCACCGTCGTCGAGGCCGGTGCGGCCTTCGGCCAGAACCAGCAGCTGGCCGGCACCGTGCTGAACCTGGAGTTCGTCTCGGCCAACCCGACCGGCCCGCTGCACATCGGCCACACCCGGTGGGCCGCGCTCGGCGACGCCCTGGCCCGGGTGCTCACCGCCAGCGGCGCCCAGGTGACGCGCGAGTACTACATCAATGACGCGGGCGCCCAGATGGACCGCTTCGGCGGCTCGATCCTGGCCAGGATCAAGGGCACCGAGGTCCCCGAGGGCGGCTACCACGGTGAGTACATCGCCGAGCTCGCCGCCAAGGTGCGCGAGCAGCGTCCCGACGTCGACGACCTGCCCGACGCCGAGGCCCTGGTGCTCTGCCGCGAGCTGGGCTACGCCATTCAGCTGGCCGAGAACCGGCAGACGCTCAGCGATTTCGGTGTCGAGTTCGACGTCTGGTTCTCCGAGCGCACCCTGCACGAGTCGGGTGCGGTGGAGGCCGCGGTCGAGCGGCTGCGTGAGCAGGGGCACGTGTTCGACTCCGAGGGCGCGATCTGGCTGCGCACCACCGACTTCGGTGACGACAAGGACCGCGTGCTGATCAAGGCCGACGGCGAGAAGACCTACTTCGCCGCCGACGCCGCCTACTGGCTGTCGGTGCGCGACCGGGGCTTCCCGAAGAAGATCTACATGCTCGGGGCCGACCACCACGGTTACGTGCAGCGGCTGAAGGCCATCGCGGCCTGCGCCGGCGACGACCCGGACGAGGCGCTGGAAGTGCTGATCGGCCAGCTGGTCAGCGTGGGCGGCGCCCGGCTGAGCAAGCGGGCCGGCAACATCATCGAGCTGAAAGACCTGGTGGCCTGGCTGGGCGCCGACGCCGTGCGGTACTCGCTGGCGCGTTACCCCGCCGACTCGCCGCTCACCCTCGACGGCGAGGTCCTGCGCAAGAAGTCCAACGACAACCCGGTCTTCTACGTGCAGTACGCCCACGCCCGGCTGTCGTCGCTGGCCAACCAGGCCCGCGAGCACGGCGTGGAGCGCACCGTGTTCGAGCCGGCCCTGCTCGACCACCCGACCGAGAACGAGCTGATCGCCGTGCTGGCGCAGTTCCCGGCCGTCGTGGCCCAGGCCGCCGAGCTGCGCGAACCGCACCGGGTGGCAAGGCATCTCGAGGTCGTGGCCGGCGCCTTCCACAAGTGGTACGACAACTGCCGGGTCACCCCGCGCGGCGAGGACGCGGTGGAAGACGTGCACCGCACCCGGCTCTGGCTGGCCGAGGCCAGCCGCCTGGTTCTGGCCAACGGCCTGGGCCTGCTCGGTGTGAGCGCGCCCGAGCGGATGTGAACGGCTACAGCAGAAAGATCGGGACTCACATGGGTGCGCACGAAGCGGGCGAGATGCACAGCCCGGGCTATGGCGGCGTCGCGACGGTTCCGTCGTGGCTGCGCCCGCCGGACAACATCAACGACCTGCTGCCCGGCATCTGGGCGCAGAGCGTGCACCGCGGCGACGACGGGGTGCTGCGGGTCGGCGGGGTGTCGGTCGACGACATCGCCGCCGAGTTCGGCACTCCCGCCTTCGTTCTCGACGAGGCCGACTTCCGCGCCCGGGCCGTCGCCTTCAAGGACGCCTTCGCCGCCGCCTTCCAGGGCAACGCGGACGTGTACTACGCCGGCAAGGCGTTCCTCTGCACCGCGGTCGCCCGTTGGATCGCCGAGGACGGCCTGATGCTCGACACCTGCTCGGGCGGCGAGCTGGCGGTGGCGCTGCGCGCCGAGGTCCCGCCGGAGAAGATCGCGCTGCACGGCAACAACAAGCTGGAGAGCGAGATCGACCGCGCGGTCGCGGCCGGCATCGGCCGCATCGTGATCGACTCGATGATCGAGATCGACCGGGTGGCCGAGGCGGCTCAGCGGCACGGCGTGGTGCAGCCGGTCTTCATCCGGGTCACGGTCGGCGTCGAGGCGCACACCCACGAATACGTCTCCACCGCCCACGAAGACCAGAAGTTCGGTCTCTCGCTCGCCGGAGGCGTTGCCGCGGAGGCGATCTCGAAGGTCCTGGCCAACCCGGCGCTGCGCCTGGTGGGTCTGCACAGCCACATCGGCTCGCAGATCTTCGACACCCAGGGCTTCGAGGTGGCGGCCCGCCGCCTGCTCGGTCTGCACGCCTCGGTGGAGAAGAACCACGGCGTGGTGCTGCCGGAGATCGACCTGGGCGGCGGCTACGGCATCGCCTACACCAGTCAGCACGACCCGCTGGAGCCGAAGCTGCTGGCCGACCAGCTGGCCGACATCGTGATCCGGGAGTGCCGGGCGCTGGAGATCGCCGTGCCGCGGGTCTCGATCGAGCCGGGCCGGGCGATCGCCGGGCCGAGCACGTTCACGCTGTACCGGGTGGGCACGCTGAAAGACGTCACGATCGACCACGGCGGCGTGCGCCGCTACGTGTCGGTCGACGGCGGGATGAGCGACAACATCCGCACCGCGCTGTACGACGCCGACTACTCCTGCACCCTGGCCTCCCGCGGCTCCGACGCCCCGGCCGCGCTCTGCCGTGTGGTGGGCAAGCACTGCGAGAGCGGTGACATCGTGGTGCGTGACGAGTTCCTGCCGGGCGACCTGGCCCCGGGCGACCTGCTCGCGGTTCCCGGCACCGGCGCCTACTGCCGCAGCATGGCCAGCCAGTACAACCACGTGCCCCGCCCGCCGGTGCTCGCGGTGCGCGACGGCAAGGTCCGGGTCATCGTGCGGCGCGAGACCGAGGAAGACCTGCTCGCGCTCGACGTCGACTGAGAAGAACCAGAAAACTGAGGACGACGATGAGCGCAGTGCGAGCTCATCGTCGTCCTCAGTTCTGCCCGGAATAATGACCGGAATGACGCGCTCGCCCACCGGGGTGCCCCGGGCCATGCGCCGCCTCGGCACCGACCTGGCCACCTGGCGCCGGATCCGGCGGCTCACCGTGGAGGAGCTGTCGCAACGCTCCGGGGTCGGCATCGCCACCATCACCCGGCTGGAGGCCGGGCGCGGGGCCACGCTGGAGCACGTGATGCGGGTGGCCGCCGCGCTGGGCGTCGGCGAGGTGCTGGCCACCGCCCTCACGCCGCGCAACGTGCTCGCGCGCAGCACACCCAAGCCGCCGAACCAGCCCTCCTGACGCTTGTCAGCAGCTTTTGCTGTGAGCTAGTTCAACCCTTGTCCAGGTGCCGGGCAGTCACGTCTTCCTAAGCTGGCGTCATGACACCGCCGGACGAGCTGTCGCTGGCCGGGCTGTTCGAACCGGGCAGCCGGGACGAGTGGCGGGCCGCGGTGGCCGCCGCGCTGGTCCGGTCGGGGCGGCTTGCGCCGCACGACGACCCGGCCGCGGCCGAGCGGCTGCTCACCACCACCACCTACGACGGCATCGGGATCCGGCCGCTCTACACCCGCGACGACGCTGTCGGTGACGACACGATCGGTGTGCCCGGCCTGGCCCCCTTCGTGCGCGGCCGCCGGGTCGAGGGCAACGGGCCGGCCGGCTGGGACGTGCGTGCGCTGCACCAGCACCCCGACCCGGCGCTCACTCACGAGGCGGTGCTGACCGACCTGGAGAACGGCGTCACCTCGCTCTGGCTGAAGGACCTTCCGGTCGGCTGCCTGCGGCAGGTGCTCGACGGGGTGCTGCTCGACCTGGCCCCGGTGGTGCTGGACGCCGGGGCGAACACCGCGGCGGCGGCCCGGGAACTGCGGGCTCTGCTGCCCGGTTCCGGGGCGGCGGAGGGGAACTGGGGGGCCGACCCGATCGGCCTGCGGGCCCGGCTGGGCCCCGGCCACGACCCCGACCTGACCTTGCTGCACGACCTGGCGTCGAACGCCCTCGGCCTGCGGGCGGCCATGGTCGACGTCACCGTGTACCACGACGCCGGGGCGGGCGACGCCCAGGAGCTCGCCGCCGCCCTGGCCACCGGAGTGGCCTACCTGCGGGCGCTCACCGATGCGGGCAGCCCGATCGAGGACGCCTTCGGGCACCTGGAGTTCCGCTACGCGGCCACCGCCGACCAGTTCGCCACCGTCGCCAAACTCCGCGCCGCGCGCCGGTTGTGGGCCCGGGTGGCGGAGGTCTGCGGGGTCGCCGGCCTCGACGACCCGGACACCGCCCCTCGGTTCGCCCAGAAGCAGCACGCCGTCACCTCGTCGGTGATGATGACCCGGCGCGACCCCTGGGTGAACCTGCTGCGCACCACGCTGGCCGCCTTCGGCGCCGGGGTGGGTGGCGCCGACGCGGTCACCGTGCAGCCCTTCGACGCCGCCCTCGGCCTGCCCGACGCGTTCTCCCGGCGGATCGCCCGCAACACCTCCTCGCTGCTGGTGATGGAGGCGCACCTGGCCCGGGTGACCGACCCGGCCGGCGGCTCCTGGTACGTCGAGCAGCTCACCGAGGCACTGGCCACCGCCGCCTGGGACCGGTTCACCGCCCTGGAGAAGGCCGGCGGGATGGCGGCCGCGCTGGACAGCGGCCGGTTCGCGGCGCAGATCGCCGAGGTCTGGGACCGGCGGGCGGGCAACCTGGCCCACCGTCGTGACCCGATCACCGGTGTCAGCGAATTCCCGCTCCTGGACGAGGTTCCCGTGGTGCGCGAGCCGTGGCCGCCGCGCCCCGCGGGCGGGCTGCCGGTGCACCGCCACGCCGAGGAGTTCGAGGCCCTGCGCGACGCGGCCCAGGCGCACCACCCCACGCCCCGGGTCTTCCTGGCCACGCTCGGCCCGGTGGCCGCACACACCGCCAGGGCCGGCTTCGCGGCCGGCCTGTTCCAGGCCGGCGGGCTGGAGACACCCTCGAACGGGACGCGTGACGTGGTCGCCGCCTTCGTCGCGAGCGGTGCGACGATCGCCTGTCTGGCCTCCGGTGACGCGGTCTACGCCGAACAGGCGTCCCCGGTCGCCCTGGCCCTGAAAGAGGCCGGTGCGCGGCATGTTCTGCTGGCCGGGAAGGGCGACTACCCGGGCGTGGACGGCTACCTGCGGGCCGGGACGGACGCGCTCGCGGTACTGCGTGAGGTGCACCGGTGGATCGGGATCGAGGACGCATGAGCATCCCCCGTTTCGACGACGTGCCGCTCGGCCGGCCCCGGGCGGGCCGCGGCCCGGGACCGGCCCGGCCGCCCTGGGCCACCCCCGAGGGCATCGACGTGAAACCGCTGTACACCGCGGCCGACCTGGCCGGGCTGGACTTCCTCGACACCTACCCGGGGCGGCCGCCCTACCTGCGCGGTCCCTATCCGGCGATGTACGTGACCCAGCCCTGGACCGTCCGGCAGTACGCCGGGTTCTCCACCGCGGCCGAGTCCAACGCCTTCTACCGGCGCAACCTGGCGGCCGGGCAGAAGGGCCTGAGCGTGGCCTTCGACCTGCCCACGCACCGCGGATACGACTCCGACAACCCGCGTGTGCCGGGCGATGTCGGCATGGCCGGAGTGGCGATCGACTCGATCCTGGACATGCGGCAGCTGTTCGACGGCATCCCGCTGGACCGGATGAGCGTGTCGATGACGATGAACGGCGCCGTGCTGCCGGTGCTCGCGCTGTACGTGGTGGCTGCGCAGGAACAGGGGGTGGCGCCGGAGCAGCTGGCGGGCACCATCCAGAACGACATCCTCAAAGAGTTCATGGTGCGCAACACCTACATCTACCCACCCGGCCCCTCGATGCGGATCATCAGCGACATCTTCGCCTTCACCTCGGCGAAAATGCCGAAGTTCAATTCTATTTCGATCTCCGGCTACCATATTCAGGAGGCAGGGGCCACGGCCGATCTGGAACTGGCATACACGCTGGCCGACGGGGTGGAATACCTGCGGGCGGGGGTCGGCGCGGGGCTGGGGGTGGATGTGTTCGCACCGAGGTTGTCGTTCTTCTGGGCGATCGGCATGAACTTCTTCATGGAGGTGGCCAAACTCCGTGCGGCCCGGCTGCTCTGGTCCCGGCTGGTCCGCGACTTCGGTCCGCAGAACCCGAAATCGCTCAGCCTGCGCACCCATTCGCAGACCTCGGGCTGGTCGCTGACCGCGCAGGACGTTTACAACAACGTCATCCGCACCTGTGTGGAGGCGATGGCCGCCACCCAGGGGCACACCCAGTCGCTGCACACCAACGCCCTCGACGAGGCCCTGGCCCTGCCCGGCGACTTCTCCGCCCGCATCGCCCGCAACACCCAGCTGCTGCTCCAGCAGGAGTCCGGCACCACCCGCACCGTCGACCCCTGGGGCGGCAGCCACTACGTCGAGCGCCTCACCCACGACCTGGCCCACCGGGCCTGGCAGCACATCGAGGAGGTGGAGAAGGCCGGGGGCATGGCCCGGGCGATCGACGAGGGCATCCCGAAGCTGCGCATCGAGGAGGCGGCGGCCCGCACCCAGGCCCGCATCGACTCCGGGCGGCAGCCGGTGATCGGGGTGAACACCTTCCGGCCCACGGCCGACGAGCCGGTCGAGGTGCTCAGGGTCGACAACGCCCAGGTGCGGGCGGAGCAGATCGAAAAGCTGCGCCGGCTGCGGGAAGAACGCGACAGCGAGGCGACCGAGGCGGCCCTCGACGCCCTGACGCAAGCCGCCTCACGGGCGTCCTCCAGCCAGGGCAACCTGCTCGAACTGGCCATCGGGGCGGCCCGGGCGCAGGCCACGGTCGGCGAGATCTCCTACGCCCTGGAAAAGGTCTACGGGCGGCACAGCGGCCAGATCCGTACCATTTCCGGGGTGTACCGCGACGAGTCGGGCGGGGCCGGCAACGTGGAGGTGGCACGGGCGGCCACGGCCCGGTTCGAGCGGGCCGAGGGCCGGCGCCCGCGCATCCTGGTGGCCAAGATGGGCCAGGACGGGCACGACCGCGGGCAGAAGGTGATCGCCTCGGCGTTCGCCGACCTGGGCTTCGACGTGGATGTCGGCCCGCTGTTCCAGACCCCGGAAGAGGTTGCGCGGCAGGCGATCGAGGCCGACGTGCACATCGTCGGGGTGTCCTCGCTGGCGGCCGGCCACCTCACGCTGGTGCCCGCCCTGCGCGAGCAACTGGTGGCGCTGGGGCGCGACGACATCCTGATCGTCTGCGGCGGGGTGATCCCGCCCGCCGACCACGCCGAGCTGCGGGCGGCCGGGGCCACCGCGATCTTCGGCCCGGGCACCGTGATCGCCGACGCCGCCCTGGAGCTGCTCGGGAAACTAGGCTGACCGTATGGCGGAGACATGCACACATCTGGACACGATTCACGACGTCACCCCCAGCGCGCAGGGCTGTGAGGACTGCCTGAGGAGCGGCGGCAGCTGGGTGCACCTGCGGTTGTGCCGCGAGTGCGGGCACATGGGCTGCTGCGACTCGTCCCCGGCCAAGCACGCCACGGCGCACGTGCACAGCACCGGGCACCCGATCGTGCAGTCGGCCGAGCCGGGCGAGAGCTGGTTCTGGTGCTACCCCGACGAGCTGGCCTTCGAGCTGGGATGAGACAACCCCTCGACCTGGACGAGACGGCCCGGCAGATCCGGGCCGGGGGGCGGGCCTGGATCGCCCGTGCCATCACCCTGGTCGAGTCCAGCCGGCCGGACCACCGTCGTCAGGCGCAAGAGCTGCTGACCCTGCTCGGGCCCTCGCCGGACACCATGCGGGTCGGCGTCAGCGGCGTGCCCGGCGCCGGGAAGTCCACGTTCATCGACGCTCTCGGCGGCCGGCTCGTCGACGCCGGTCACCGGGTGGCGGTGCTCGCGGTCGATCCGTCGTCCACCCGTAGTGGCGGCAGCATTCTCGGCGACAAGACCCGGATGACCAGGCTGGCGACCGACCCGAGGGCCTTCGTGCGGCCGTCGCCCAGCGCCGGCACGCTGGGCGGCGTGGCCCGGGCCACCCGGGAGGCGATGGCGGTGCTGGAGGCCGCGGGCCACGACGTGGTGCTGGTCGAGACGGTGGGCGTGGGGCAGTCCGAGACCGCGGTCGCCGAGATGGTCGACACGTTCCTGCTGCTCACCCTGGCCCGCTCCGGCGACCAGCTCCAGGGCCTGAAGAAGGGCGTGCTGGAGCTGGCCGACGTGATCGCGGTGAACAAGGCCGACGGCCCGCACGAGATCGAGGCCCGGCGCGCGGCCCGCGAGCTGGGTGGCGCGCTGCACCTGCTGGCCGGCTCGTCCCCGGCCTGGCAGCCCCCGGTGCTGACCTGCTCGGCGCAGCAGGGCAGCGGGCTGGACGAGGTGTGGGCCCAGGTGCTCCGGCACCGCGAAACCCTCGATCTGCCGGGCAAGCGGCGGCGCCAGCTGATCGGGTGGACCTGGTCGATGGTGCGCGACGGCCTGCTCGACCAGCTGCGCGACTCCGTCCCGGTGCGGGAGCTCACCCCGCGCCTGGAACGGCAGGTGCTGGCCGGTGAGCTGACTCCGGCCGCTGCCGCCGAGCAGGTGCTCGCCCTGCTGCGGGCAGCCGAACGTCCCGCCGTTCACCGCGAAACCGGCCGCGCGGCACGGGAACCCGGTGCGGCCGAAGGCCGAGGTGACTAGCCGGGCCACCTCGGGCCGTCCGTCGGCACAATCGGGACCAGTCGGTCGCCCGCTCGGCCTTCCGTCCCGGGAACCCGGTGAGCTCTCAAGCCCGTCACAGCCGGTGCCTGTGACAATGCGGCCATGAGCTCAGAGCACGGCTGGCGGTTCGACGCCGCCGCGGCGCCGCACCGGCTGCTGCCCTCGGTGCGGGCCCGGTCCACCGTGTCCTCGGTGCTGGTGGTGGGCATGGCCCTGGCCCTGGCCGGCGGGCTGATCTTCTACGTGCTCCAGCACGCCCTGATCAGCGGCCTGAACCAGGCCGCGGACGCCCGGCTGAACGAGGTGGCCGGGCAGCTCGAGCTGCTCGGTGAGGGCGAGCTGGACGATTCGCTGAAGAAGACCCAGAACCAGCGCGACGGCCAGTGGGTGCAGGTGCTGAAGGGCGACTCGGTGGTGTCGGCCTCCACCTACGACGACGACCAGGGGCCGATCACCGGGCTGCGGCCCGGGGTCGGTGAGGTGCTGCGCGAGGACGCCGGGGTGCTCAAGATCTTCGACACCGACCGGCCGTTCCTGGTGGTCACCCGCGGGGTCGAGTACAAGGGCGAGACCGACACGATCATCGTGGCCACCTTCCTGGAGTGGCAGCGCCGCACGGTGGTGATCGTGCTCGGCCTGCTGGCGGTCGCCTTCCCGCTACTGCTGATCGCGGTGGGCGTGGTGGTCTGGGTGATGCTGGGGCGGGCCCTGCGCCCGGTGGAGGAGATCCGGGCCCGGGTGGCCCACATCGACGAACGTGAGCTGGCCGACCGGGTGCCGGTGCCGCCGACCCGCGACGAGGTGGCCGCCCTGGCCTACACGATGAACGAGATGCTGGACCGGATCCAGACGGCGCAGAAGGCGCAGCGGCAGTTCGTCTCCGACGCCAGTCACGAGTTGCGCAGCCCGCTGGCCACGCTGTCGGCGACGCTGGAGGTGGTCGACTCCGACGTCACCGGGCGGGCCTGGGACGAGCTGCGCCCGGTGCTGCGCAACGAGACCCAGCGGATGGGCGTGCTGGTGCAGAACCTGCTGTTGCTCGCCCGCGCCGACGACCAGGGCCTGAAGATCGTGCAGGTGGAGGTGGACCTGGACGACCTGGTGATGGAGGAGGTGCGCCGGCTGCGCACCTCGACCGCGCTGGAGGTGCCGGTGTCGGTCACCCCGGTGCGGATTCTGGGCGACCCGTACAAGCTCGGCCAGGTGCTGCGGAACCTGGTCGACAACGCCGTGCGCTACGCCGAGCACACCGTCGCGCTGAGCCTCACCGTGGTCGGGTCCACCGCGCTGGTGATGGTGGACGACGACGGACCCGGCATCGCGCCGTCCGACCGGGACCGCGTGTTCGAGCGCTTCGTGCGGCTGGACGAGAGTCGCGACCGGGCCAGCGGGGGAGCGGGACTGGGGCTGCCGATCGTGCGTGAGGTGGTGCGCGGCCACGCCGGGGACGTGGCGGTGGGGGTCTCGCCGTACGGGGGCGCGCGGTTCCAGGTGCAGCTGCCGGTGACGGTCGAACCGCTCACCGGGGAGATCCCTCTGGTCGTTCCGGCGAGCGGCGGAGGTACGGGCGGGCAGCCTCCGAAGGGCTGAATGTGTGGATCTGCTGTGATTCTCAGCCGCCGGTGGTGCTCATCCGATAGCCCATCCCGCGCACCGTCTCGATCGCCCGGCGATCGAACGGGGCGTCGATCTTGCGGCGCAGATAGCGGATGTACACCTCGACCACGTTCGGGTCGCCCTCGAACGCCGGGTCCCAGACCCCCTCCAGGATCTCGCTCTTCGTGACGACGTCACCTTTGTGGCGCATCAGGAACTCGAGCAGCCCGTACTCGCGCGGCGTGAGACCGATCTCCTGCCCGGCCCGTTCCACCCGGCGGCGCACCGGGTCGAGGGTGAGGTCGCCACAGGCCAGCACCACCGGGCGTTCCGGGGCGCCGCGCCGGATCAGCGCGCGCAGCCGGGCCACCAGCACGATGAAACTGAAGGGTTTTGTGAGGTAATCGTCGGCGCCGAGGTCGAATGCGTCCGTCTGGTCGTAGTCGCCGTCCTTGGCCGTGAGCATCAGGACGGGCGTCCAGATCTCCCGGCGGCGCAGCTCGGTGAGCACCTGGTACCCGTTGCCGCGCGGCAGCATGATGTCCAGAACGATCGCGTCGAAACGCTTTTCGGTGGCGGCCCAGAGAGCGTCCTGGCCGTTGTGGGCGACCTCGACGACGAAACCCTCGTCGGTCAGCCCACGCCGGATCGTCTCAGCCAGTGGACGTTCGTCGTCGACGATCAGTACCCGCACGGTCCTCCTCGGTCAGACCTGCCAAGATACTTGCCAGGACGGTGGCCGGCCGGGTGAACTCAGCGGGTTCTCAGGCCACCGGGTGGGCCGTCATTCTCACATGTCGAGACGAAATCACGAGCCAAGGGGAGTCACGGTGGAGGCGCTCAAGGTCGCGCTGCTGGGGTGCGGATCGGTGGGGACACAGGTCGCCCGTCTCCTGACGGTGCATGCGGAAGAACTGGCCCAGCGGGTCGGGGCGCCGCTGGAGCTGATCGGGATCGCCGTGCGCACGCTCGGCGTCGACCGTGGACCGGACATCGACACCCGCCTGCTCACGACCGACGCCGCCGAGCTGGTCAAGCGCGCCGACCTGGTGATCGAGCTGGTCGGCGGGATCGAGCCGGCCCGCACGCTGATCCTCGACGCGCTGGCCTCCGGCGCCTCCGTGGTCACCGGCAACAAGGCGCTGCTCGCCGAGCACGGCCCGGAGCTGTACGAGGCGGCCGAGGCCGGGGGAGTCGAGCTCTGCTACGAGGCCGCCGTGGCCGGGGCCATCCCGCTGCTGCGCCCGATCCGGGAGTCGCTGGCCGGCGACCGGATCCGGCGCGTGCTGGGCATCGTCAACGGCACCACCAACTACGTGCTCGACAAGATGGACGCCGCCGGGCTCGACTTCGCCGACGCGGTGGCCCAGGCGCAGGCCCTGGGCTACGCGGAGGCCGACCCGACCGCCGACGTCGAGGGCTACGACGCCGCCTCCAAGGCAGCCATCCTGGCCTCGCTGGCCTTCCACACCCGGGTGCACGCCGACGACGTGCACCGCGAGGGCATCACCTCGGTCACGGCCGGCGACGTGGCCTCGGCCCGGCAGATCGGCGCCGTGGTCAAGATGCTGGCGATCTGTGAGCGCACCGTGGCCGCCGACGGTTCCGAGGGCGTCTCGGTGCGCGTGCACCCGGCGATGATCCCGGCCTCGCACCCGCTGGCCAGCGTGCGCGAGGCGTTCAACGCGGTGTTCGTCGAGGCCGAGGCCGCCGGTGAGCTGATGTTCTACGGCCGCGGCGCCGGTGGCCTGCCCACCGCCAGCGCGGTGCTGGGTGACCTGGTGTCCGCCGCCCGCAACCGGGTGGGTGGCAGCCGGGGCCCGGGTGAGTCCACCTATGCCCACCTACCGGTGCGCCCGATGGGCGAGGTGGTCACCCGCTACCACATCAGCCTCGACGTGGCCGACCGTCCGGGCGTCCTCGCTCAGGTGGCCAAAGTTATTGCTGAGCACGGGGTCTCGATCGAGACGGTGCGGCAGCAGCAGATCCCGGCGGCCGTCTCGGACGCCGGTGAGCAGGGCCGCGCGTCGCTCGTGGTGGTCACCCACTCGGCGACCGACGCGGCGCTGGGAGCAACCGTCTCGGCGCTGGCCGGGCTGGACATCGTGACGGCCGTGGTGGGCGTCATGCGGGTCGAGGGTGAGGACTGATGGCACATCTGTGGCGAGGCGTCGTCGAGGAGTACCGGGACCGGCTGCCGATTCTCGGTGACGCCCCGGCCGTGACGCTGGGCGAGGGCGGCACGCCGCTGGTGCGGGCACACCGGCTTTCCGAGCACACCGGCTGCGAGGTCTGGCTGAAGTGCGAGGGGGTCAACCCGACCGGCTCGTTCAAGGACCGCGGGATGACGGCCGCGATGACCCACGCGGCGGCGTCCGGCGCCAAGGTGGTGATCTGCGCCTCCACCGGCAACACCTCGGCGAGCGCCGCGGCCTATGCCACCGCCGCCGGCATGACCTGCGCGGTGCTGGTGCCGGACGGCAAGATCGCGATGGGCAAGCTGGCCCAGGCCATCGCCCACGGCGCGCAGCTGCTCCAGGTCGACGGCAACTTCGACGACTGCCTGACGATCGCCCGCAAGCTCGCCGAGGCCTACCCGGTCGAGCTGGTGAACTCGGTCAACCCGGCCCGCATCGAGGGCCAGAAGACCGCCGCGTTCGAGATCGTCGACGTGCTCGGCGACGCGCCCGACATCCACTGCCTGCCGGTCGGCAACGCGGGCAACATCACCGCCTACTGGCGCGGCTACCAGGAGTACCTCGCCGACGGCCCGTCGTCGAAAACCCCGAGGATGTGGGGTTTCCAGGCCGCGGGCGCCGCGCCGATCGTGCTCGGCCACCCGGTCGACCAGCCGGAGACGGTGGCCACGGCCATCCGCATCGGCAACCCGGCCTCGTGGCAGCAGGCGATCGAGGCCCGGGACTCCTCCGGCGGCCGCATCGACGCCGTCGACGACCAGGCGATCCTGGCCGCGCACCGCTGGCTCTCGTCGAGGGAGGGCGTGTTCGTCGAGCCCGGTTCGGCCGCCTCGGTCGCCGGCCTGCTCCAGACGCACGCCGCCGGTGAGCTCGAGCCCGGCCAGCGCGTGGTCTGCACGGTCACCGGCCACGGTCTGAAAGACCCGCAGTGGGCGCTGAAGAACGCCGACGGCGAGGACGTGCAGCCGACCCGCATCCAGGTCGACGTGGTGAGTGTCGCCACCGCCCTGGGTCTCGCCTGATGTCGGTCGAGTCGGCGCCGCAGGCGGTGAAGGGTCTGGTGCGCGACCGCCGGGCCACCGTGCGGGTGCCGGCCACCAGCGCCAACCTGGGGCCCGGTTTCGACAGCATGGGCCTGGCCCTCGGCATCCACGACGTGGTGACCCTCAGCCTGGCCCCGGCCGGGCTGGAGGTCGAGGTCGAGGGCGAGGGCGCCGCCGGGGTGCCGCTGACCGAGGACCACCTAGTGGTGCGCGCCGTCCGGGCCGGTCTGGACCACGCCGGGGTGCCGCAGCCGGGTATCCGCCTGCACTGCGCCAACTCGATCCCGCACGGCCGCGGCCTGGGCTCCTCGTCCGCTGCCGTGGTGGCCGGGCTGGTCGCTGCCCGGGGCTGCCTGGCCGACCCGGAGGCGCTCGACGACGCCACGGTGCTGGCGCTGGCCACGGCGTTCGAGGGGCACCCCGACAACGCGGCCCCGGCCCTGCTGGGCGGCTGCACCATCGCCTGGTCCGAGCACAGCGGCGTGCCCCGCGCGGAGCGCATCGAGATCCGCTCCGACCTGGAGGCCGTGGTCTGCGTGCCGTCCGGCGAGCTGTCCACCACCACCGCCCGGGCCATGCTGCCCGCGCTGGTGGCCCACCCGGACGCCTCGTTCAACGTCGGCCGGGCGGCCCTGCTGGTGCACGCCCTGACCCGGCGGCCCGACCTGCTGCCGGAGGCCACCGAGGACCGGCTGCACCAGACGCAGCGCGCGCCCGCCATGCCGGAGACGGCGGACCTGGTGCACCGGGTGCGCGAGCTCGGCGCGGCGGCCGTGGTGTCGGGGGCCGGTCCCAGCGTCCTGGTGCTCGGCGCCCGGGGCGAGGTGCTGCCGGCGGTGCGCTCGGCGCTGTCCGGCCCGGCGGCGAACCGGTGGACGGTTCTGCGGCCGGGGATTGATACAGTGGGCTCGCTTCTCGCTACAGAAGGTCAGTAATCCGGCCGAGTATGCTGCGGGAAGGTCCGGCGCCCGGATCTCCGATCTGGTGAGTGACGGATCCAACATCGATTTCTGATGCGATCTACCGCTTGGCCTGATTCCGGTCCTTCGTTCTGGCCCGCGCCGGTGTTACAGTACGTGTGCAGCCGCTGAGATGCCGGTCCCCATCAGGCACACGTGCTGTACCCCGCCGCTTTCACCGTTTCCGCGCTTGCGTGTGGTCGTGCGGCGTACCACCATCCGGATTCTCCGGGTGAAACACCCGCTGGTCGTGACGCTATCGCGGCCGAGGAGGGGGAAGACCTTTCGTGACAGATACCACCGAGATGTCGGCAGCCGTCGATCTCTCCACGCTCCGCCTGCCGCAGCTCCAGGCCGTCGCCTCGCAACTGGGCATCGCCGGGACCGCCCGCATGCGTAAGGCCGAGCTGCTCGAGGCCATCCGCAGCCACCAGGGCGGTGGCTCGGTGAGCGCGCCGACCGCCACCCGCACCACCCGCCGGGCCGCTTCCGCGCCGGCCGGCGCCCCGACCCGCACCCGGCGCTCCGCCGCTGCTGCCGCCCCCGAGCCCGAGCCCGAGGCGAAGCCGGCCCAGGACACGCTGATCGAGGCGCCCGCCGCCTCCAGCAGCTCGACCCGGACCGCCGGTGGCCGTCGCACCCGGGCCGCTGCGGCCGCTCCGGCTGCCGAGGCCGAGCCGGCCAAGGCCGCCGAGGCCCCCGCCGAGCAGCCCGCCGCCGAGGCCGAGCCCACCGAGCGCCCGGCCCGTGGCCGTGGTCGCGGCCGGTCCGACCGCACCGAAGGCCGTTCCGACAGCCGCTCGGACAACCGCTCCGACAGCCGCTCGGACAACCGCTCCGACAGCCGCTCGGACAACCGGGACGGTGGCCGCGACGGCAACCGGGACGGCAACCGCGACTCGAACCGGGACGGGCGCAACAACTCCCAGTCCCGCCGCAACGACGACGCCCGTCGTAACAACAACGACGACGACGATGACGAGGACGGCCGCGGCCGTCGTCGGGGCCGTCGGTTCCGCGACCGCAAGCGTGGTCGTGGCCGTGACGGTGAGCCCGGCGGCATCGACGAGCCGGAGATCAACGAGGACGACGTGGTCGTCCCCGTCGCCGGCATCCTCGACGTGCTCGACTCGTACGCGTTCCTGCGCACCTCCGGCTACCTGCCCGGCCCGAACGACGTCTACGTGTCGCTCGGCCAGGTCAAGAAGTACGGTCTGCGCAAGGGTGACGCGGTCACCGGCGCCGTGCGCCAGCCGCGCGACGGCGAGCAGTCCGGCCAGCGCCAGAAGTTCAACGCGCTGGTGCGTCTCGACACGGTGAACGGCAGCGCTCCCGAAGAGGCGCGCAACCGGCCGGAGTTCAACAAGCTCACGCCGCTGTACCCGCAGGAGCGCCTGCGGCTGGAGACCGAGCCCAACATCATCTCCACCCGCATCATCGACCTGGTGGCGCCGATCGGTAAGGGCCAGCGTGGCCTGATCGTCTCCCCGCCGAAGGCCGGTAAGACGCTCATTCTCCAGGCGATCGCCAACGCGATCACCCAGAACAACCCCGAGTGCCACCTCATGGTCGTGCTCGTGGACGAGCGGCCCGAAGAGGTCACCGACATGCAGCGCACGGTCAAGGGTGAGGTCATCGCCTCCACCTTCGACCGGCCGGCCGACGACCACACCGCCGTCGCGGAGCTGTCGATCGAGCGCGCCAAGCGCCTGGTCGAGCTCGGTCACGACGTGGTCGTGCTGCTCGACTCGATCACCCGCCTGGGCCGCGCCTACAACCTGGCCGCCCCGGCCAGCGGGCGCATCCTGTCCGGTGGTGTCGACTCCAGCGCGCTGTACCCGCCGAAGCGGTTCTTCGGCGCCGCCCGCAACATCGAGCACGGCGGCTCGCTGACCATCCTCGCCACCGCGCTGGTCGAGACCGGCTCGAAGATGGACGAGGTGATCTTCGAGGAGTTCAAGGGCACCGGCAACATGGAGGTCCGCCTGTCGCGTCAGCTGGCCGACAAGCGCATCTTCCCGGCGGTCGACGTCAACGCCTCCAGCACCCGTCGCGAAGAGATCCTGATGGGCAAGGAAGAGCTGGGCGTCATCTACCGGCTGCGCCGGGTCATGGGCGCCCTCGAGGCCCAGCAGGCCATCGAGCTCCTGCTCGACCGCACCAAGAAGAGCTCGAGCAACGCCGAGTTCCTCATGCAGGTGCAGAAGACCTCGCCCACCGGCGACTGATTCACCTGGCCGGGTCCCGGGAATGCTCCCGGGACCCGCTTGGTTAGGTAGGCGTCTGCGGTTCTGGCAGACTTGCTCGAGGCTCCGGTTCACGAGCGGCGCACCCGTGCCGCACGACCCGGCGGCCAAAAACTGAGGAGAGACAGTTGAAGAACGACATCCACCCGCAGTACGTGACCACCACGGTCAAGTGCGCCTGTGGCGAGAGCTTCGAGACCCGCAGCACCGCCACCAGCGGCTCGATCACCACCGAGACGTGCAGCAAGTGCCACCCGTTCTACACGGGTAAGCAGCGCATCCTCGACACCGGTGGCCGGGTCGCCCGCTTCCAGCAGCGGTACGGCAAGAAGACCTCCGGCCAGTAGCCGATCCGACGCCGGTCGTGGCCCCTCTCGTGGGGGCGCGACCGGCGTCGTGCTTTGTCACAACAATGGACGACGCCGACCGCGCGCGGCCTCCTCGTCGTCCATGATTTTCCGCGTCGGCGTGACCTGAACAGAAGAAGGCAGAGATGACCCAGCTCACCCCCGACGAGTCCGCGCAGGCCGCCGTGGAGCCGCTGCTCGCGGAGTACGAGGAGCTGGAGCGGCAGCTGGCCGACCCGTCGATCCACGCCGACGCCGGTCTCGCCCGCAAGCTCGGCCGCCGCTACGCCGAACTCGGCGCCGTGCACGCCGGCCACGAGGTGTGGCGCGCGGCACTCGACGACCTCGAGGCCGCCCGCGAGCTCGCCACCGAGGACGCCTCTTTCGCCGAGGAGCTGCCCGCTCTGGAGGCCGCGCTCACCGAGGCCCGGGAGAAGCTGCACCGTCTGCTGATCCCCCGTGACCCGGACGACTCGCGCGACGTGATCCTGGAGATCAAGGCCGGTGAGGGCGGCGAGGAGTCGGCCCTGTTCGCAGGCGACCTGCTGCGCATGTATCTGCGCTTCGCCGAGCGCAACGGCTGGCGCACCGAGATTCTCGACTCCACCGAGAGCGATCTGGGCGGCTACAAGGACATTTCGGTCGCGGTGAAGTATCGGGGCACCCCGGGCCCGGGCGAGGGCATCTACGCCAAACTCAAGTACGAGGGCGGAGTTCACCGGGTGCAGCGGGTTCCGGTCACCGAGTCGCAGGGCCGGATCCACACCTCGGCCGCCGGCGTGCTGGCGCTGCCCGAGCCGGACGAGGCGGTCGAGATCGAGATCGACCCGAACGACCTGCGTATCGACGTGTACCGGTCGTCCGGCCCGGGCGGCCAGAGCGTCAACACCACCGACTCCGCCGTGCGCATCACGCACCTGCCCACCGGCGTGGTGGCCTCCTGCCAGAACGAGAAGTCGCAGCTCCAGAACAAGGAGCAGGCGCTGCGCATCCTGCGCGCCCGGCTGCACGCGATCCAGGTCGAGGCCGCCCAGGCCGAGGCCTCACAGGCCCGGCGCTCGCAGGTGCGCACGGTCGACCGGTCCGAGCGGATCCGCACCTACAACTACCCGGAGAACCGGATCGCCGACCACCGAACGGGTTTCAAGGCCTACAACCTTGACCAGGTGCTCGACGGCGAACTCGACGCGGTGATCCAGTCCTGCCTGGACGCCGACGAAAGTGCCCAGCTGGCAGCCCTTCAGAACGTTTCCTTCTGAGATGGCCGAGCTCAAGCACGTTCTGGCGGCCGCGGTCACCCAGCTGGCGCAGGCCGGGGTGCCGTCGCCGTCCGCCGACGCGAACATCCTTCTGGCACACGCCCTCGGCGTGGAGCGGCGTGACCTGGCCCGCCGGGTGATCGTCGGCTACCGCCTCACCGACGACGAGACCTCCCGGGTGGCAGAGCTTCTCGGGCGCCGGGCGGAACGTGTTCCGTTGCAGCACCTGACCGGCACGGCCGGCTTCCGGCGCATCGAACTGCTGGTCGGTCCGGGGGTTTTCGTGCCCCGGGTGGAGACCGAGTGGGTGGCCGGACTGGCCGTCGAGGCGGCCGCCGCGCTGGAGAGTCCCCTGGTGGTCGACCTGTGCACCGGCTCCGGGGCGATCGCGCTGGCGGTGGCCGACGAGGTGCCCGGGGCCCGGGTTGTGGCGGTCGAGCCGGGACCCCCCGCGGGGGGGGGGGGCCCCCCCCACCGGGGGGGGCGGGGGGCGCGGGGCGGGGGGGGAGGCGGGGGGCG
>NZ_JAHBAY010000007.1:300000-439232 GCF_018499875.1 Kineosporia corallincola
GTCGACGCGCTCTCGGCGGCCCTCGACGGGCGCCTGGTGCCGATCGAGGCCACCGGCCCGGCCGGGGACCCGGCGCTCGCCGTGGTTTTCATCACGTCGACGCAAAGTGCCGCATATGTGGAGTCTTCGCAGGTCTGCGGGCCGGATCTGGTGCCCGCGGACCGCCGTGACCCGCTGTGCGCCAGCAGCTTCGGGCTCGGCACCCTGATCGGCGCGGCGGTGGCCGACGGTGCCCGCCGGGTGGTCGTCGGCGTCGGGGGAGTGGTCACCAACGACGGCGGTGCGGGCCTGCTGGCCGGCCTGGCCACCGCGCTGGAGGTGCCCGGCGCGACCGGGCTGACCACCCGTCTGGCCCACGGTGGCGCCGCCCTGCGCGGTCTGGTGGCCGAGGACCTGGCCGCCCTGAACCCACTGCGCGAGCGGATGGCCGGGGTCGAGCTGGTCGCCGCCACCGACTCCGACGTGGTGCTGCTGGGTTTCAAGGGCGTCAGCGCGCTGCACGCCGCGGCCAAGGGCGCCACCCCCGAGCAGGCCCAGGAACTCGACCTGGCGCTGGCCGACTTCGCCCGGGCCGCGGTGGACGCCACCGGGCAGCCGCAGCGGCTGGTCGCCGAGGCCGGGTCCGGTGCCGGCGGCGGGCTGGGCTTCGCGCTGCTCCTGCTCGGTGCCACCCGGGAGATCGGCGCCGCCCTGGTCGCCGGGCAGGTCGGTCTGGCCGGGCGGCTGGCCGGGGCCGGGCTGGCGGTGACCGGTGAGGGCGATCTGGACTGGCAGTCGCTGCACGGCTCGGTGCTCACCGCGGTCACCCGGGCGGCCCAGGAGGCGGCGGTGCCGACGGTCGTGGTGGCCGGGCAGGTGCAGGTCGGGCGACGCGAGCTGCTCTCGGTCGGCGTCGAGTCGGCCTACCCGGTCGCCCGTAATCCGGCCGAGGTGGCGGCGTCACTGGCCGATCCGGCGGCCGCGCTGGCCGCCCGCGCCGAGCGGGTGGCCCGCACCTGGTCACCCCGCAGGTGACGTACGCTGGAGCGGCACGGGCACGGTGGCACCGACGAGACATCGCCACCGTTCAGTCAGACGGTCGGAACGAGTTGATCGGGCGATCCGGGAATTACCCGGGAAAAATCGCTGCTGACCGGTGTGCAGACGTGGCGTCACACCCGTCCCGGGGTGACGCACCCGAGTGAACTGGCCGACCTGACCGTTCGGACGAGCAGGAGATCTACCCATGACCGTCAACGAGACCGAGCAGACCGCCGCGGAGACCAAGACCCACGGCGTGCTGCTCACCGATGTCGCCGCCGGCAAGGTGAAGAGCCTGCTGGAGCAGGAGGGCCGCGACGACCTGCGCCTGCGCATCGCCGTCCAGCCGGGTGGCTGCTCCGGTCTGGTCTACCAGCTCTACTTCGACGAGCGTTCGCTCGACGGTGACCTGGTGCGCGACTTCGACGGTGTCGGGGTCGTCGTCGACCGGATGAGTGCCCCCTACCTCGAGGGTGCCTCCATCGACTTCGCCGACACGATCGAGAAGCAGGGTTTCACCATCGACAACCCGAACGCCCAGGGCAGCTGCGCCTGCGGCGACAGCTTCCACTGATCGGTGCCTGATCGGGCCGCGTCTCCTCCGGGGGCGCGGCCCGTTCTGCTTTTGCCGCACTCCGGGCCCAACGGGTCGGTTACCCCGGGCATCCACACGGGTAAGGTTCACAGTCGTGCGTATCGCGGTTACCGGGTCCATTGCGACCGACCACCTGATGACCTTCGACGGCCGGTTCGCCGACAGCCTGCTCAAGGAGCAGCTGGAGAAGGTGTCCCTCTCCTTCCTCGTCGGTGATCTCCAGATCCGGCGGGGCGGCGTGGGCTGCAACATCGCCTTCGGGCTCGGCAACCTCGGCCTGAACCCGCTCCTGGTCGGCTCGGCCGGCGAGGACTTCGCCGATTACCGGTCCTGGCTGGAGCGGCACAACGTGGACTGCTCGGGGGTGCGGATCTCACAGACCCAGCACACCGCGCGCTTCGTCTGCACCACCGACTCCGAGCAGGCCCAGATCGCCTCCTTCTACCCGGGGGCGATGTCCGAGGCCAACCAGATCGAGCTCGGCCCGCTCGGCGCCGACAGCCCGCTCGACCTGGTCGTGATCAGCCCGAACGACCCCGAGGCGATGCTCCGCCACACCGAGGAGTGCCGCAGCCGGGGCATCCCGTTCGCGGCCGACCCGTCGCAGCAGCTGGCCTGGGCCGACGGCCCGCTCATCCGCCAGTACGTCGACGGCGCCACCTACCTCTTCAGCAACGACTACGAGGCCGGGCTGATCGAGCAGAAGACCGGCTGGAGCGCCGACGAGATCCTGGCCCGGGTCGGGCAGCGGATCACCACGCACGGCGAGAAGGGCGTGTTCATCGAGGCGCGCGACGCCGAGACGATCCACGTGCCGATCGTGCCGGCCGACCGACTGGCCGACCCGACCGGGATCGGCGACGCCTTCCGCTCCGGCTTCCTGGCCGGCGTGGCCTGGCAGCTCAGCACCGAGCGCAGCGCCCAGATCGGCGCCACCCTGGCCACTCTCGTGCTCGAGACGGTCGGCCCGCAGGAGTACAACCTGTCCCGGGCCACCTTCGTCGAGCGCTTCACGGCTGTCTACGGCACGGACGCGGCGGCGGAACTGGAGCCGCATCTCGTCACCCTCCGGCCGTAACCGGCGCGGACCGGCAAGTCGCACGGCGAGGAGCATCGACTGAACAGGCAGCGACGTGACGAACCGTTCTTCGGGAGCCCGGGGCAGATGACCGCCCAGCCGGTGGAACCGGTGGCCAGCAGATACGCCTTCGACCTGTCGGTGGCGGTGCCGGGTGAGGACCTGATCGGCGTCGGCGCCGACCTGGAACCCGGCACGCTGCTGGCCGGGTACCGCTCGGCGGTGTTCCCGATGGGCCTGGGCCGGCACGGCCGCGGCCCGCTCGGCTGGTGGTCGCCCGACCCGCGCGGCGTGATGCCGCTGGGCGGGCTCAAGGTCAGCCGCTCGCTGCGCAAGTCGATGAACACCTTCGAGATCCGGGTGGACTCGGCCTTCGAGGAGGTGGTGGCCGGCTGCGCCGACGTGCACCGGCCCGGCCGCTGGATCACGCCGCGGATCGCCGAGGCCTACCGCCGGCTGCACGATCTGGGCTGGGCGCACTCGGTGGAGTGCTGGCGCGACGGCCGGCTGGCGGGCGGTCTGTACGGCGTGGCGATCGGCGGCCTGTTCGCCGGTGAGTCGATGTTCCACCGGGAGACCGACGCCTCGAAGGCCGCTCTGGTGGCCCTGGTCCGCATGCTGCTGGCCGACGACGGCGACGAGCGGCGGCTGCTCGACGTGCAGTGGCGCACCGACCACCTGGGCAGCCTCGGCGTGGTCGAGATCAGCCGCGACGAGTACCGCTCCCGGCTGGTGCAGGCGCTGGAACTGCCTCGCCCCGCGGCCTTCTCGACCTCGTCATGACCCGCTGAGCACCCGCACCCGGCTGCGCAGGAACTGACCGGTCGCGTCCGCCGTCCAGTCCTGCCCCAGCAGCTGAGCCCCGCGCATCCGGCACCAGGCCGCGATGTCCGGTTCCGCGGCCGGGTCGGTGCTGAGCACCGTCACCACGGTGCCGGGCGGCACCAGGCGCGCGGCCGCGGCCAGCCGGATGATCGGCAGCGGGCAGCGCAGTTCCCGGGCGTCCACGTCGACGCCGTGCGGGTCGGCCGGCTCCTCGTCGTCCGTCATGAACTGATCCTCACAGATCGTCGGCACCCAGCATCGACCGCACCCGGGCGACCGCGCCCGGCAGCGCCGCGCAGAACCGTTCCACCGCGCCGGGTTCCACGTCGGTGGGCAGGCCGATCCGGATGTTGCCGTGGGTCAGCACCCGCATCGCCGCCAGCACGTGACTGGGCTCCAGGGTGGAGGCGGTGCAGGCCGATCCGGACCCGACGGCGAACCCCTGCCGGTCCAGGTCGTCCACCAGCGCCTCGCCGTCCACGTAGAGGCACGAGAAAGTGACCAGGTGGGGCAGCCTTTCGTCGGGGTCGCCCACCACCTCGGTGTCCTTCACGGACGACGCCACAGAACGGATCCGCGCCGTCAGGTCACGCCGCAGCCGGTCCGAGGCCTCACGCTGCGAGCTCAGCGTACGCAGCGAGACCGCCGCGGCCAGCGCCGCGGGTACCGACACCGAGCCCGGCACCCGTTCCGTGCCCTCGTCGCCGGGATAGGGGGAGACCCAGCGGGTGTTCGCCCGGATCCCGAGCAGCCCCAGCCCACCCGGCGACCCCCACGACCGGGGATCGGCCGTCAGCAGGTCCCAGCTCTGCGCCGGGGCCGTCTGCCCGGCGCTCGCGGCCTCGTCGACGAGCAGGGGCACGGACGCCGCGCGGGCGGCCTCGTGCACCTGCGCGACCGGCTGCACGGTGCCCACCTCGCCGTTGGCACTCTGGAGGCAGGCAAGCGCGACACCTGTCTCGGAAAGGGTTTTCGTGAAGGATGAAGCATCGACACGCCCGAGCGTGTCGACCGCGATGAGGGATGGCTCACCCACGAATTCGCCGGCGTGCAGCACGGCGGAGTGCTCGACGGCGGAGGCCACCACGCGCCGGCCGACCCGGTGCCGGGCCCGCAGTGTGCCCAGCACCGCGGCGTGCACGGCCTCGGTGTGGGAGCCGGTGAACACCAGTTCCTCGGTGCGGGCGCCCAGGTCGGCGGCGATCGACTCGCGGGCCCCCTCCAGCAGCAGCCGGGCGGCACGTCCTTCCTGGTGCAGGCGTCGCGGGTCGGCCCAGCCGTCGTCCAGCGCGGCCTGCCAGGCGGCCCGCGCGGCGGGGTGCAACGGGGCCACCGTGGAGGCGTCGAGGTAGGCCCGTCGCGCGGGTCCTCCGGACGGGTGAGACTCTGGGCCCGAAAACGCAGGTGACGAAGGGGGAGAAGAGCGGGGGCCAGAAGTCATCCCCGCAGTGTCTCTCGTCTCTGGCGCGCCACGCCGATAAAGACCTGACCCATCGCGGGCGCTGTCGGGGCTACCCGCTACCCTGCTCACGAACGAGAAATCGGGAGCATGAAACATTCAGCAAAAGCACTCGGTGCCGAGGCGATGACCCCGCACCGGGACGAGACCGTGGGAAGGCCGCCGTTGCGTTCGCACGAGGGGTTCGGCAAGGCGCGTCGGCGCGCCCGTGCAGTAGCCGTGGGTTTGGCCGGCACTGCTCTACTGACTTTGTCCGGCTGCACCGATGCGGTGCAGCGCGGGTGGTTGCCCAGCACAGAGGGCACCACGAACCAGACCGAGCGCATCATGGATCTCTGGCGGGGATCCTGGATCGCCGCGCTGATCGTGGGTGTTCTGGTCTGGGGTCTCACCATCTGGTGCATGATCGCGTACCGGCGCCGTAAGGGCGAGACCGGTGTGCCTGCCCAGATCCGGTACCACCTGCCGCTCGAGATCATGTACACGGTCATCCCCGTGATGATGGTGGGCGTGCTGTTCGGGTACACGGCGCGGGACCAGTCGCAGATCCTGGACACGAAGACCACTCCCGACGTCACCATCGGCGTCGTCGGCAAGCAGTGGTCCTGGGACTTCAACTACAAAGACAGCAACGTCTACGAGACGGGCGTGATGGCCCAGCTCGACGGCGAGGAAGGCGCTGAGGCCACGCTGCCCACGCTGTACCTGCCCGTCGGCCAGCGGGTCCAGTTCGACCTGACCGCCCGCGACGTCATCCACTCGTTCTGGGTGCCGGCGTTCCTGATGAAGATGGACACGGTGCCCGGCATCGAGAACAACTTCCAGGTCATCCCGCAGCGTGAGGGCACGTACAAGGGCAAGTGCGCCGAGCTGTGCGGTGAGTACCACTCCGAGATGCTGTTCAACGTCAAGGTCGTGAGCCAGGCCGAGTACGACCAGCACATGGCCGATCTCGAGGCGAAGGGCAACACCGGCCAGCTCGGTGACGACCTGAACCGCAGCGAGCGCGCCCCGGAGAACTCGAAGGCCGAGGAGGCGGGCAACAGCAACTCGGCGCTCGGCTCCTCGACCGATTCGACTACGGCAGAGGTCAAGTGATGACAGCCATCCTCAACCCAGCGGATGCCGGCCTCGTCGCCCGTCCCGTGCCGGCCAAGAAGGGCCGCACCGTGGTCAAGTGGCTGACCAGCACCGACCACAAGGTGATCGGGAACCTCTACCTGATCTCATCTTTCATGTTCTTCCTGCTCGGCGGCCTGATGGCCATCCTGATCCGGCTGGAGCTGTTCAGCCCCGGTCTCCAGGTGGTCAGCAGCAAGGAGCAGTACAACCAGCTGTTCACCATGCACGGCACGATCATGCTGCTGATGTTCGCGACGCCGCTGTTCGCGGGCTTCGCCAACGCGATCATGCCGCTCCAGATCGGTGCGCCCGACGTCGCCTTCCCGCGGCTGAACATGCTGTCGTACTGGCTGTACCTGTTCGGCAGCCTGATCGCGGTCTCCGGCTTCCTCACCCCGCAGGGTGCGGCGTCGTTCGGCTGGTTCGCCTACGCGCCGCTGTCCAACTCGGTGTACTCGCCGGGCGTCGGCGGTGACCTGTGGGTGTTCGGCCTGGCGATGAGCGGTTTCGGCACCATCCTCGGTGCCGTCAACTTCATCACCACGATCATCTGCATGCGCGCGCCGGGTATGACCATGTTCCGCATGGGCCTGTTCACCTGGAACGTGCTGATCACCAGCATCCTGGTGATCATGGCCTTCCCGCCGCTGGCCGCCGCGCTGTTCGCGCTGGGCGCCGACCGCCGGTTCGGGGCGCAGGTGTTCGAGCCGGAGAACGGCGGGGCAATGCTCTGGCAGCATCTGTTCTGGTTCTTCGGTCACCCCGAGGTGTACATCATCGCGCTGCCGTTCTTCGGCATCGTCAGCGAGATCCTGCCGGTGTTCAGCCGCAAGCCGATCTTCGGTTACAAGGGCCTGATCTTCGCCACCATCACGATCGCCGCGCTGTCGGTGTCGGTGTGGGCGCACCACATGTACGTGACCGGCCAGGTCGCGCTGCCGTTCTTCTCCTTCATGACGATGCTCATCGCGGTTCCGACCGGGGTGAAGTTCTTCAACTGGATCGGCACCATGTGGGGCGGCTCGATCACCTTCGAGGCCCCGATGGTCTGGTCGATCGGCTTCCTGGTCACCTTCCTGTTCGGTGGCCTGACCGGCGTCATCCTGTCTGCCCCGCCGCTCGACTTCCAGCTGTCCGACAGCTATTTCGTGGTGGCGCACTTCCACTACGTGGTGTTCGGCACCGTGGTGTTCGCCATGTACGCCGGTTTCTACTACTGGTGGCCCAAGTTCACCGGGCGCATGCTCGACGACCGGCTCGGGCAGGTGCACTTCTGGCTGACCTTCATCGGGTTCCACACCACGTTCCTGATCCAGCACTGGCTGGGTGTCGAGGGCATGCCCCGGCGTTACGCCGACTACCTGCCCGAAGACGGATTCGACCTGTACAACCAGATCTCCACGATCGGGTCGATCATCCTCGCGGCCTCGGTGCTCCCGTTCGCCTGGAACATCTACAAGACCTGGAAGAGCGCTCCGCTGATCACGGTGGACGACCCCTGGGGCTTCTCGAACACGCTGGAGTGGGCCACCTCGTGCCCGCCGCCGCGGCACAACTTCAACTCGCTGCCGCGGATCCGGTCCGAGCGCCCGGCGTTCGACCTGCACCACCCGGAGATCGCCGCCACCGACCACCCCACGCCGAACAAGGGTCTGCTCAACCAGATCTACGGCGAGGGCGACGTGCAGGAGCGGGGTCCCGGTCTGAACGGCCCGGACGAGCCCGGCAACAACGCCGGTAACCAGGGGGTGCAGAAGTGAAGATCGAAAGCTGGCTCTTCCTCGGCGGAACGCCCATCTTCATCCTCTTCGGTGTCGTCTACGGCTCGGTCACCAGCTGGACCGAACCCGTCGGCGCCGCGGCCCTGCTGATGACGGGCGGCCTGTCCGTCCTGGTCGGCGCGTACCTGGCCTACACGGCCCGGCACATCGACCCGCGTCCGGAAGACAACCCGTACGGCGAGATCGCCGAGGGCGCCGGCGAGCTCGGCGAGTTCGCCCCGCACTCCTGGTGGCCGCTGGTCGCCAGCGCCGCCGCCGCGGTGCTGGTGGTCGGCACGGTGATCGGCTGGTGGCTGATGGCCATCGGTGTGCTCATCGCCGCCATCGGTATCTGGGGCTGGGTGTTCGAGTTCTACCGGGGCGAGCACGCCCACTGATCCCGCACCACATCGACGGCGCCCACGGTCTGCCAAGGCCGCGGGCGCCGTTCGTTTTGCCTTGGGGCCTTGGGGCCTTGGGGCCGTCCGCCCGACCGCCCGCAGATCGCAGGAGAATCGCCGCCGGACGGTCACCGCAACGTGATGGATATCGGGCGAAACGTAGCTATTTCCTAGGAATGCTTGACGATTCCCTAATGGTTCAGGTGGTTCTCATGAGGTGCCGATAGACTTCCTTTAGCGGAGCATTGCAACCGATGCACGGTTAGGCGCGTCTTAGGAGCGTCGCGTGTGTCGTCGGATCCTTCTGAGTCAGGTGGGTAGCAGAGTGATGAGTCGTGTCGCCGGTCGGGGCCGGACCCGAAGGCTGGGGGTGCTCGCGGCCGCCCTGGCTGCGGTGATCGCCCTGGCCGGGTGCCAGTCCGATGACTCCACCGCGTCCGGTTCGGGTGATACGGGCTCGTCGGCCGAGACCACGGCCGCGCCCGCCGCGGAGGTCACGATCACCCCTGGTGACGGGACCAAGAAGGTCAAGGTCGCCAAGAAGGTCAAGGTGTCGGTCGCGGCCGGCACGATCTCCGAGGTGAACGTGGCCAGCGCCACCGGCACCAAGCTCAAGGGAACGCTAAGCGAAGATAAGACGGAGTGGACCAGCAAGACCGCTCTGAAGGCCGCGATGGGCTACACGGTCGCGGTCAAGGCCGCCAACGCCGACGGGGTGGCCACCGAGGCCACGTCGTCGTTCTCCACCCTCACCCCCGACGGTCAGGTCACCGCCTACGTGGTGCCCGGCGACGGCTGGACCGTGGGTGTGGGCATGCCGGTCGTGGTCGAGATGTCCGACGCGGTGGCCAAGGACAAGCGCAACGGCGTGGTGGACGCCCTGAAGGTCGACACCGGCGACGCCGAGGTCGAGGGCGCCTGGCAGTGGATGAGCAGCACCCAGGTGTGGTGGCGCCCGAAGGACTACTGGGAGCCCGGCACCAAGGTGGAGGTCACGGCCGACCTGACCGGCGTCGAGGTCGACGACAACGTGTGGGGCAAGAAGCAGAAGTCGCAGTCCGACTTCACCATCGGCGACGAGATGATCAGCACCGTGGACGTGGCCGGCCACAAGATGACCGTGAAGAAGAACGGCAAGGTCATCCGCACCATCCCGGTCACCACGGGCAAGGCCTCGATGGCCACCCGCAACGGGATCAAGGTGATCATGAGCCGGGAGACGTCGCACAAGATGAACTCCGAGACCATCGGCATCGACAAGGACGACCCGGACTACTACAACCTCACGGTGAAGTACGCGATGCGCCTGACCTACAGCGGTGAGTTCATCCACGCCGCGCCCTGGTCGGCCAGCTCGCAGGGCAGCGCCAACGTCAGCCACGGCTGCACCGGCATGACCACCGCGGAAGCGAAGTGGCTGTTCAACAACTCCAAGGTGGGCGACGTGGTCGTCTACAAGAACAGCAACCGCAAGCTGGAGTGGGGCAACGGCTACACCGTCTGGAACGAGTCGTACTCGGACTGGAAGGCCTGACGCACCGGCCCCGAACCACCGGGGACCCCCGGCCCACGACGCGTGGGCCGGGGGTTTCGTCGTCCATGAACCGGGTGGCGGCGAACCGGAGCGGCAAAGCAGGGAAGCCCGGTCCGAACGGACCGGGCTCCCCTGCTTTTCGGTGCGCTCAGGCGTTGGTGGCCGCCACCCAGCGGTCGAGGACCCCGGCCGCGGCACCGCTGTCGATGGACTCGGCGGCCCGCTGCACCCCGTCGGCGATCCGCTTCACCAGGTCGCCCTCCGCGCTCCCGGAGGCGGCCAGCGCGGCGCCGGCGTTCAGCAGCACGGCGTCACGCACCGGGCCGGTCTCGCCGGCCAGCAGGGACCGCACCACGCCCGCGTTGTGCTGCGGGTCGCCGCCGCGCAGGTCGTCGAGCGTGGCCCGGGGGAGGCCGAGATCGGCCGGGTCGAACACGCTCTCGGTGACGGCACCGCCGCGCACCTCCCAGACCCGGGAGGGGCCGGTGGTGGACAGCTCGTCGAGGCCGTCGTCGCCCCGGAACACCAGCGCGGTGTCGCCCCGCTCGGCCAGCACGCCGGCCATGATCGGGGCCATCCGCAGGTTGGCGCAGCCGATCGCCGAGACGCCGGGCTGCGCCGGGTTGGTGAGCGGGCCCAGGAAGTTGAACGCCGTGGGCACTTTCAGCTCGGCCCGGGTCGGCCCGGCGAACCGCATGGCGGGGTGGAACTTCATCGCGAACAGGAAGGTGATGCCGACCTCGCCCGCCACCTCGGCCACCCGGCCGGTGGGCAGGTCGAGACGCAGCCCGAGCTTCTCCAGCACGTCGGCCGCGCCGGACGACGACGAGGCCGCCCGGTTGCCGTGCTTGATCACCCGCGCCCCCGCCCCGGCCGCGACCAGCGCGGACATGGTGGAGATGTTGACGGTCTTGTGCATGTCGCCGCCGGTGCCGACGATGTCCACCGCCGGGCCCGGGATCTCGATCCGCACGGCGTGCCGCAGCATGACCGCGACCAGACCGGCCAGCTCCTGCACCGTCTCGCCCTTGGCCCGCAGCGCGACCAGGAAGGCGGCCAGCTGCACCGGGTTCGAGCGGTCGGTCATGACCTGCTCCATCGCCCACTCGGCCTCGGCCCGGGACAGGTCCTGCCCGGCGATCAGGGTGGAGATGAGCTGCGGCCAGGAGATGGTCGGCATCGGGATATCAGCCTCTACGACGACGGGCCAGGACGGTGATCGCCTCGGCCAGGGCACGGGGGTCGAGCGGGTGCGGCACGGCGGCGTCGGCGCGCGACCAGGTGGCCAGCCAGGCGTCCTGGGGGCGGCCGGTGAGTACGAGTACCGGCGGGCACTCGAAGATCTCGTCCTTGAGCTGGCGGCAGATTCCCATACCGCCGGCCGGGACCGCCTCGCCGTCGAGGATCAGCACGTCGAAACCACCGGCGTCGACGGCCGAGATCACCGCGGGCGGCGTGGCGCACTCGGTCCACACGACCGCCGGGAGGTCTGCCGCCAGCCGCTTGCCGATCGCCATGCGCACCTTGGTGCGGGTGTCGGAGTCGTCGCTGTAGATCAGTAGCGAGATCGGTTTCGGGCCGGAGACCGGTTCACCGCCGGACAGCCGCGGGTCTTCGTGACCCTGGTCGAGCGGGTGCCCGGCCGGGGCCAGGTCGCCGGGATGGGCCGAGGTCGTCGTCATCGATCGTCTCCTGATGGAGTGATTCCGTGTGTGCTCAGGTGCCCCGCCCGGCTGCCGGCGGGTGTCCGCTTTCCGTCGCCGATCGTATCGAAGGAGGAGATCGGCGTGCTGCCCGGGCCCACATCCGGGACATTGGTCCCGGCGCCCGCCATTGGTCCTGGACGCGGTCGGGCGCCGCACGGTGACTGAACGCGACCGGCACTGTCCCGGCGGCCCGTCCGCGGGGTGCGACACGCCGGAGCCGTGAAGTTTCGTGACCGCCGTGCCGAATACCCCCGGCGTGTCGCAGGTATTCGCGATCCTGACCGCAACCAGGGCAACAGAAAGGAGTCAAGTGCGCCGATGAAGGCTGACGTGACGCCCATACCCGAGCAGGCCCGCGCGCAAGACGACACGTGTCAGCGGGGCTTCACCAAATTAGGCAACGCCGGACTTGCGAAACAGCGTTCGACCTGCGGGAAGCCAAATCAGGCAACAGTTACGACACGGTGTGAGCCACGCAAGGGCCCCCCGCCCTCCATCCGGATCGACGTGAGGCCATAATGACGCCCGTGGCATCCGTAGCGGCAGTAGACGGCCCGGCTGGGCCGAACGTTCATGCGACTCTCAACCGACCCAACATGGTTCAGGTCGGCACGATCGTTTGGCTCTCCAGTGAGCTGATGTTCTTCGCGGGTCTGTTCGCGATGTACTTCACGATCCGCGCCGTCCAGCCCGACCTGTGGGCTGTAGAGCCGCTCAAGCTTGATATCCCCTTCTCCACGGCCAACACGATCAACCTGGTGCTCAGCTCGGTCTGGTGCCAGATGGGTGTGTTCGCCGCGGAGCGCTTCCAGCCCAGCGCCCTGGGCACCTGGTGGGCGCCGTGGACGCGGGAGCACGGATTCCGTAACTGGGGTATGCGGGAGTGGTACCTGCTGACCTACGTCGCCGGTGCGATCTTCATCTGCGGCCAGGTCTTCGAGTACGCCAACCTGGTCTCCGAGGGCCTGACCCTCGGCAGCTCCGGCTACGGCTCGGTGTTCTACCTGACCACCGGCTTCCACGGCATCCACGTCACCGGTGGGCTCATCGCCTTCCTGTTGATCATCGGCCGCAGTTTCGCGGCCAAGCGATTCGGCCATGCCGAGGCCACCAGCGCCATCGTCACGTCGTACTACTGGCACTTCGTCGACGTGGTCTGGATCGGCCTCTTCTTCGTCATCTACGTCATCAAGTGACGCACCGATGACTGAGAAAGCGCTGGACGTTTCGTCCGCACCTACTTCGGAACGTAGGAGTTCTACATCGTGAGCGCACTCGCTGCCCGGCGGCGGCACCCGTTGGCCACAGCACTTCTCGTGCTGCTGGGCCTGCTCGTGACGGGCGTGGCCTACGCCGCCGTGATGCCCAGTACGGCGGATGCCTCGACCGAATCAGCCTCTGCCGATGACATCGCGCAGGGGCAGAAGCTGTTCCTGGCCAACTGTTCCACCTGCCACGGCGTCGACGCGGAGGGCCGTAACGAGGCCCCGTCGCTGATCGGTGTCGGCGCGGCCGCCGTCGACTTCCAGGTCGGCACCGGCCGGATGCCGCTGGCCGCCAGCGGCCCGCAGGCCCCCGAGGCGCCGACTCGTCTGTCCGACGAGCAGACCGCGCAGCTCGCCGCCTATGTCGCGAGTCTCGGGGCCGGACCGTCGATCCCGTCCGAGGAGGAGATCGACCCCGACGGGGGCGACGCTTCCAAGGGCGCCATGATCTTCCGCACCAACTGCGCCATGTGCCACAACTCGGCCGGTGCCGGTGGTGCGCTGACCCGGGGCAAGTACGCCCCGAACCTGAGCGACACCAGCTACAAGCACATCTACGAGGCCATGCTCACCGGCCCGCAGTCGATGCCGGTCTTCGCCGACACGACGATCACGCCGGAGCAGAAGCAGGACGTCATCGCGTACCTGGCGACGATCCGTGAGACCCCGAACCCCGGAGGCCTGGCGCTGGGCCGGCTCGGACCGGTGAGTGAGGGTCTCGTCGCCTGGGTGCTCGGGCTGTCCGTGCTGATCGGTTTCGCGGTCTGGCTGGGGGCGAAGTCCTCGTGAGCAACGAAACGGGTGGGACCATGAGTACGCACGACCCGGACCACGGCGGGAGCGACGTGGCCCTCCAAGAGGGCGACCTGCCCGCCAGGTTCGACAACCCGGGGCTGCCGGAGCACGCGCACCGGCTGACCGACACCGACCCGAAGGCCGCCCGGCGCGCCGAGCGTCAGGTCGCGTTCCTCTTCGTGCTGTCGATGATCGGCACCCTGGTGGTGCTGGTCGGCTACTTCAGCGTGAAGTTCCACGACAACCTCGGTTTCACCGAGTACCTGAACCGGCTCGAGCTGTCGAACAAGGTGCTCGGTATCGGCCTGGCGGTCGCCCTGCTGGGTATCGGTGTCGGTGCGGTGCACTGGGCCAAGACCCTGATGCCCGACGAGGAGCGCATCGACTACCGGCACCTCCAGCGCGGCACCGACGAGGAGCGCGCCGAGGCGGTCGAGAAGCTGGCGACCGGCGCCGAGGAGTCCGGGTTCGCCCGTCGTCCCCTGATCCGCAACACGCTGATCGGTGCGATGGCGCTGTTCCCGTTGCCCGGGCTGGTGTTCTTCCGGGACACCGGGCCGCTGCCGGGTGACGACCTCTCCACCACCTTCTGGAAGGCCGGCGACCGGCTCATGCTGGACCCGGAGGGTGGCCCGATCAAGGCGTCCGACATGGTCCTCGGCGCCGTCGCGCACGTCATGCCGGAGGGCATCGAGGAGTCCGAGCACCCGCTGAACGAGAAGGCCAAGGCCGCCGTTCTGCTGATCCGCCTGGAAGAGGACAAGCTGGCGGCCGAGTCGCTGCCGGGTGCCTACGGCGGTATCGTGGCGTACTCCAAGATCTGCACCCACATGGGTTGCCCGGTGGCCCTTTACGAGCAGCAGACCCATCACCTGCTCTGCCCGTGCCACCAGTCGACCTTCGACCTGACGCAGAACTGCAAGGTCATCTTCGGGCCGGCCAAGCGGCCGCTGCCGCAGCTGGCCATCACCGTTGACGACGAGGGATACCTGGTGGCCAAGGAGCCCTTCCACGAGGCCGTCGGCCCGAGCTTCTGGGAGCGCGGATGAGCACCACCAGCCCCATCACCAAAGCTGGCTCCACCACGGGCAACTGGCTCGACGAGCGGCTCGGCGCGTCCAAGGTCGTCAACGGCTTCTCGCGCAAGATCTTCCCCGACCACTGGTCGTTCATGCTCGGCGAGGTGGCGCTCTACAGCTTCGTCATCCTGCTGCTGAGCGGAACGTTCCTGACGTTCTTCTTCGTGCCGAGCGCCAGTGAGGTCGTCTACGACGGCCCCTACACCACGCTCGCCGGGCAGCACGTGTCCGAGGCGTTCGACTCGACGATGCACATCTCGTTCGAGGTGCGTGGCGGTCTGCTCATGCGGCAGATCCATCACTGGGCCGCGCTGATCTTCGTCGTGTCGATCATCGTGCACATGTTCCGGATCTTCTTCACCGGCGCGTTCCGCAAGCCGCGTGAGATGAACTGGGTCATCGGCATGATCCTGGCCATCCTGGCGATCGCCGAGGGCTTCCTCGGTTACTCGATGCCCGACGACCTGCTCTCCGGTAACGGTCTGCGCATCGCCCAGGGCATCATCCTGGGCATCCCGGTGGTCGGCTCGTACATCAGCTACTTCCTCTTCGGGGGCGGCTTCCCGGGCGACGCGTTCATCGCCCGGTTCTACGTGCTGCATGTGCTGCTGATCCCGGCCATCATGCTGGCGCTGATCACGTTCCACCTGATCCTGGTGGTCGTGCACAAGCACACCCAGTACCCCGGCCCGGGCCGGACCAACAGCAACGTGGTCGGTTTCCCGCTGTTCCCGATCTACACCGCCAAGGCCGGTGGATTCTTCTTCATCGTCTTCGGTGTCACCTCGCTGATGGCGGCGCTGTTCACCATCAACGCGATCTGGATCTACGGGCCCTACGACCCCTCGCCGATCGGTGCCGGTGCGCAGCCCGACTTCTACATGGGCTTCCTCGACGGCGCGGTCCGCATCACGCCGGGCTTCCTGGAGTTCGAGGCGTTCGGCTTCACCATCTCGCCGAACATCTTCCTGCCCACCCTGGTGCTGCCGGGCCTGATGGTCACGCCCGCCCTGCTGTACCCGTGGATCGAGGCCTGGGTCACCGGTGACAAGCGCGAGCACCACCTGCTCGACCGCCCGCGCAACGTGCCGACCCGCACCGGCCTGGGCGTCATGGCGATCACGCTGTACGTGCTGCTGTGGATCAGCGGTGGTAACGACGTCATCGCCACGCACCTGCACCTGTCGATCAACGACATCACGTACTTCCTGCGTGGTGCCGTGTTCATCCTGCCGCCGCTCGCCTACGTGATCACCAAGCGGATCTGCCTGGGTCTCCAGCGCAACGACCGCGAGAAGGTGCTGCACGGGCGGGAGACCGGCCGGGTGTTCCGCACCGAGGAGGGCGAGGTGTTCGAGCTGCACGCCCCGCTCTCGGCGAGCGATCGCTGGCTGCTCGTCGGCTTCGAGTCCCCGGTGGCCGGCAGCGCACTGCCCGCCTCGGACGCCGCCGGTGTCCGTCGCCCGGGCGGCAAGCTGGAGGGTCTGCGGCAGAAGATCAGCAAGTTCTACTTCGAGGACCGGGTCGCCCCGGTGACGCCGGCCGAGCTCGAGGCCGCGCATCACCACGGCGAGCACGAGGAGATCTCGGCCAGCGGGGGCGCCAAGCCCATCGAGTCCGGCCACTGATTCCTGGTTCCCTGTGGGGGCCGGCACCCGATCGGGTGCCGGCCCTCGCGTTTTGTTCGGGGACGACGAAAGAACCCGCGCCCGGCGCCGTTCCGGAAACCCAGGTGCTCCCCGCCCGGCCCGGCGGGTACCTTCGCCCGATGCCGGAGATCCTGTCGGGTGGGGGAGTCAACGAGGTGTGGCGGGACGGGGCGAGGGTGCTGCGCCCGGCCGGCCCGTGGACACCCCGGGTGCACGGTCTGCTGAGACATCTTCGGGCGCAGGGTTTCACGGCGGCACCGGCACCGCACGGCCTGAGCGCCGACGGACGCGAGGTGCTGGACTTTCTGCCGGGCGACGTGAGCAACTACCCGCTGACGCCGGCCGCCGCCTCGTCCCGGGCGCTGGTGTCCGCCGCCCGGCTGCTGCGCGGCTACCACGACAGCACCGTGGGGTATCTGCCCGGCGACGGCTGGATGTTCCCGCCCCGGCCCCCGGCCGAGGTGGTCTGCCACGGTGACTTCGCGCCCCACAACTGCGTGATGGACGGCGAGGAGGTGGTCGGGATCATCGATTTCGACACCGCCCACCCGGGTCCGCGGCTGTGGGACGTGGCCTACGCGGTGTATCGCTGGGCCCCGCTGACCGCTGCCGAGGAGGGCTTCGGCACGGTGGCGGAGCAGGCGGTGCGGGCCCGGATGTTCTGCGACGCCTACGGTCTGGACGTCGCCGGCCGCGCCGCGCTGGTGGATCAGGCGATCGCGCGGCTGCACGACCTGGTCGCGTTCATGCGGGCCCAGGCCGCGGCCGGGTCGCGGGCCTTCGCCGCGCACCTGGCCGACGGGCATCACCTGCTGTATCGGGGGGACGCGGCCTACCTGGAACGGGAACGGGCGGGGTTCGAGGAGCATCTGCTCGGGCCCTGAGGAGCCCGCGGGTGCCGGCGGTCATGGGGCGGGCGGCACGGTCGCGTGAACGTCTTGCGGCAGGCCGAATCTCGCCTGGGCGGCGCCGCGGACCGGCCAGGCCCAGGTGCCCTCCAGCTCGACCAGGCGGGTGCCCGGCTGCTCCAGCCAGTTGAGCACGATCTCGGTCTCTTCCGGATGGGCCGAGGGATAGGGGACCTCGCGCGGCGTGACCACCTCGCCGGTCAGATTGAGCGCGTTGACGTAGGGCATGGGGTCGGCGCCGGGCGGGGAGACCGTGGTGCCGGCCAGCCGGCCGTGCCGCACCAGGGCGAACTCCCAGCCGCCGCGCTCGGCCGGGCGGGCACCCACCAGGTGCGGCACCGCGGCGATCGGGGTGAGGCGCTGGGAGCGGGCCGCGCCGCGCAGGTACGACAGCAGCCGGTCGCGGTGCTGCGCCGCCTCTTCGTAACGCTGCACCTCGGACAGCGAACCGGCCCGGCGCAGCGCCGCCTCGACCACCTGACCGGAGTCGCTCAGCATGGCCACGCGCACCTGCTCGGCGACCTCGGCGTAGCCCTGGGGGTCGATACCCCCGACGCAGGGGGCACCGCAGCGGCCGATGTCGGCCAGCATGCAGGCCGTGGCGTTGCGGGCCGGGCGTTTCGGCAGCCGGGGCGTGCAGCGCCGCAGCGGGTACGCCTCGTGCAGCGCCGCGACCGCCAGCTCGGCCTGCTCCTGCGAGGGGAACGGGCCGGTGTAGGTGGCGCCGTCGGCCTGTACCTCGCGCACCACCGACAGCCGGGGGTAGGCCTCGCTGGTGAGCTTGACCCAGGGCTTGCGCTCGGGGGTCTTGGAGCGGCGGTTGTAGGGCGGCGCGTGCTCGGCGATCAACCGGATCTCGCGCACCCGGGCCTCCAGCGTGGTGGCGCAGGGCACCGGCGTGACCCGGGCGGCGCGGGCGACCATCTCGCGCATGCGGGTGCGCTGCTCGGCGGCGGTGAAGTAGTTGCGCACCCGGGTGCGGATGTTCACCGAGGTGCCGACGTAGAGCACCTGGTCCTTCTCGTCGCGGAACAGGTAGACCCCCGGGCCGGTGGGCAGCCCGTCGGCGAGATGCCGCTTGCGGCGCGTGCTCTCAGGCACCTTGGCGGAGAAGCCGCGCAGTTCGCCGAGAGTGGTGACGCCCAGGGTGCCGATGCGCCCGAGCAGGGCGTGCAGCACGTGCACGGTGGCCCGGGCGTCGTGCAGGGCCCGGTGGTCGGGCTCGATCGGTGAGCCGAAGAGCGCGGCGAGGGTGTGCAGCTTGCGGTTGGGCGCCTCGTCGTTGCTGATGATCTGCCGGGCCAGCCGCACCGTGTCGATCACCGTGTTGCCCGGCCACTCGTGCTCCAGCCGCTCGCACGCGGCCTTGAGGAAACCCACGTCGTAGGGGGCGTTGTGGGCGACCAGCACGCTGCCGGCGCAGAACTCCAGGAACGAGGGGAGCACCGCGCCCAGCGACGGGGCGCCCGACACCATCGAGTCGGTGATGCCGGTGAGCATCGAGATGAACGCCGGGATCGGGCTCTCCGGCCGGACCAGGGTCTGGAACTCGCCCAGTTGCTCGCCGCCGCGCACCTTGACCGCGCCGATCTCGGTGATGCCGCCGTCGGCCGGGGCACCGCCGGTGGTCTCCAGGTCGAACACCACGAAGGTGACCTCGGCCAGCGCCTGCGCGTCGGCCCGGGCCGGGCCGGACACGACGAGCTCTTCGGGCCAGAGCGCCTCCTGGGTGGGGACCTGCGGTGCCGTGCTGCTCATGTTCCAGACGTTATGCCCACCCACCGACAGTCTTGGGACGGCCCCCGGGGAGCCGGAGGTGGTCCGCGGAACCAAGACTGTCGGTGGTCGCCCGTAACGTTCGGAGGCATCGGCACCCTGCCGGTCGGGCCACGCGATCAACCGGCCCGCGAGCAACTTTCGGAGGGGCTCCATGTTGATCGACTGCGATTCCTGCGCCGTCCGTGGCCGGGCCTGCCGTGACTGCGTGGTCACCGTCATGCTGGCCGCGCCGACGGTCCGGCGCGCCGGAGCCGACCCAGGCGCCGACACCGGCACTGGCATCGAGCTCGACCGGCAGGAACAGGCCGCCATCGCGGCCCTGGCCGGCTCCGGTCTGGTGCCGCCGCTGCGGCTGGTGGCCAGGCCGGTCGACCCGGACGAGGCCGGCGTCCTGAACTGGGATCACGAGCCGGCTCCGGCCGCCCCGCGTACCCAGAGCGGAACCGCGCATCGCACCGGGCACCGCACTGGTGACGCAGCGTCCCGGAGGCATCACCGGGAGGCCGGCTGACGCATATCGGGCGCGATCCTCGTCAAAGGGATGAATGGCCTCTAAGAAACGCTTTCGCGAATGTTAAGAATTCATGACCAGCGTTAAGGAAAAGGCGAAGTGGCGGCCTTCTAGCTGGGGTGATAACGCTCTGCGCTCTTCGGGCGGCAATGCGCTGGCTTTTGTCGGGGTGTCCCCGCCCGCTATGTTTCCTCCGTTCACACACCGTCGCCGCGGCGTAGGGGTCCCTGAGCCCTCATCCCCCGGCACGGCCCAGTCTCCGCTGCGACGACTTCTCCCGTCGCGCGGGCGCCAGAACGGAGAGCTCGCGCCTTGCGATCGGACGGCCCGAAACCCGGCCAGCCCGCGGAAACGCGGATTGATGTCCAGCACTCCGAACCGCGCGATGCGTCGCGCGGCTCCCGGCCTCTGGGCGGTGACGCCTCCAGAGCCGGTGAGATCCCCGCCGTCGAGGGCGCCCTGAGAGTTGCCGGCCCGACCCCGCGGAACGGTCGCTCGTTCTTCCGTCCCCGCACGATCGGCAACCCGCTCCGGCTGACCGGCTGGCGCCGCTACGCGGGCGTGCTCGCGCCGCTGGCCCTGGCCTGCTCGGCCGTCTTCGCCGCCCCGGCCGCCACCGCCGCTCCGGCCCCCACGGTCGACAGCGTCAAGAAGCAGGTCGAGAAGCTCCGTGAGGAGGCCGACCAGGCGGCTGAGGACTACGCCGAGACGCGCGAGAAGCGGAAGTCCAGCCTGGTCAAGCTGAAGGCGGCGAAGAAGGACTACGCCAAGCAGAAAGACCGGGTCGCCACGCTGAAGGAGCAGGTCGGCCTGCTCGCGGCGGAGAGCTACAAGAAGGGCGAGCTGTCCACGCTCGACCTCTTCCTCTCCGACGACCCGGAGTCGGCGCTGGCCCAGTCCGGCTACCTGCCCTCGCTGTCGGACCGTCAGGCCGGTGCGCTGAACAGCCTCACGGATGCTCAGCAGGACCTGCTCGACACCCAGAAGACGATGCAGGAACAGGCTGACGAGGCCAAGGCCGCGCAGACCAAGATGAAGAAGTCCAAGGAGAAGGCCGAGAAGAAGCTGGCTTCGGCCGAGGCTCAGCTCGACCAGCTCGAGGCCAGCCAGCGCGCGGCCGCCGACGTCGCCGCGAACAGCGGTGGCACGGTGTCCGACAACGCCGGTGGTGACTGCTCGGCCGGTGCCGCGGCGGCTCCGTCGGCGGCGGCCAAGGCGGCCATCAACTTCGCCTGCTCCCAGCTCGGCGATCCCTACGTGTGGGCCGCCGCCGGCCCCAACTCGTGGGACTGCTCGGGTCTGACCATGGCGGCCTACGCCTCCGGTGGCGTCTCGCTGCCGCACAGCTCCCGGCTCCAGGCCAGCTACGGCACCTCGGTCAGCATCTCCGCCCTCCAGCCCGGTGACCTGGTGTTCTTCCACTCGCCGATCAGCCACGTGGGCATCTACCTGGGCAGCGGCATGATGGTGCACGCGCCGTCGACCGGTGACGTGGTCAAGGTCGCCAGCATGTGGACCACCCCGTCGGCCGCGGTCCGGCTCGGCTGAGTTCCGCCCCGCACACGAGAAGCGGCCCTGTCCGGCGAATCCGCCGGGCCGGGCCGCTTTTTCGTCGTCCCTGAGCGGGACGTCAGAGCCGGGCGGCCATCTCGGTGAACACGGCCAGGGCCTCGGCGTCGGAGGGCACGGTGAGCACGTTCTCGGCGATGAAGGCGGCCAGGTCGGGATAGCCGGGCGCCTCGGTCTCGAACAGCCGGGCCGCGTCCTGCACGTCGTAGTCGCTGCGCCGCAACTGCACCGACGGCCCGAGCAGCGCCCAGTGCGCGCCCGGGCCCGGGCCGTACGGCATGCCGACGCTGCCCGGGTTCACGAAGCGCCGCCGGTCGGCGAGCCGATCGAACGGCATGTGGGTGTGCCCGAGCACGACCGTCGGCTCGTCGCAGCCGGCGAAGGCCTCGCTGAACACCGTCATCGGCGAGTCGACCAGCACCATCTCGACGTCGCTGCGGACGCTGGCGTGACAGAACCGCACCGGGCCGAGGCCGTCGACCTCCAGCCGCACCGAGAGCGGCAGGTCGCGGATCAGGTTCCGCTGCCGCTCGTCCAGGGCCGCGGCGACGTACTCGGCGACCGCCCGCGCCCCCGGCTGCTCCGGGTTCTGTTCCTGGTTCTGCTCCGGCCGGCCGTCGGCCGCCTCCAGCACCTCCCGCTCGCAGTTGCCGTGGACCAGCACCGCACGGTCGCCGAGGGCGACCAGCCGCTCCAGGGTCGGGCCGGGCAGCGGGCCGGCCAGGAAGTCGCCGTTGATCACGTAGGCGTCGACGCCGGCCCGCTCGGCGTCGCGCAGAACCGCCTCCAGGGCGGGCAGATGTCCGTGGATGTCGGCCAGTACCGCTACGCGCATGAGAACCCCTCCGGTGAGCCTGTTCCCGAGGATGACCGGTCGGGTGGCGAGCGACAAGCGGATCTGCTCCCCGCGAAGTTCCGGGCACAGTCGCGCTGGGTAACCTGGTCCGATGCGGCGCCTTCCGATGCTCGGCGTCCTGCTGCTGCTCGCGCTGCTGACGATGACGATCATGGACGGCGATGCGCCCGCGACCGGCCCGGCGTCGTCGGACGGCGGTGGGGCCGGTCCGGGCTCCTCGTCGTCCATGACCGGGACCGCCACCGAACCCGACGGCCCCGCCCAGGTGACCGCCCTGTCCAGCCGCTGCCGGGTGACCGGGCCGGCCGCGCAGGAGGCCCTGGTGGACCAGCTCGCCGACCTGTGCGTGAGCGCCGCCGCGACGGTGGACGAGGCCTGGGGCACGCAGTGGGCGCAGGGCACCGCGCGCCGCACGCATCTGGCCGTCGCCGCCGGAACCGCCGATCTGGCCGGACTGCTCGGGCACGACGACACCACCGGCCTGGCCGACACCGCCGCCGTCACGGCCGGTCCGCGACGTGCCCCGGCCGATGCCGTGTATGTCAACGGGCCCGCCTTCGAGAGCCTGACCGAACTCGGCCGCGAGGTGGTGCTCACCCACGAGCTGGTGCACGTGGCGACCCGGGCGACCGGTGACTTCGACGCCCCGACCTGGCTGGAGGAGGGCTACGCGGACTACGTCGCCTACCGTGGCACCGGCCTGGACCCGGACCAGGTCGCCGGGGAGGCCCTGAACGCTTCGCTGCCCGGGGAGCTGCCGACCACGGACGACTTCGACGGCTCGGGGGCGGACGTGGCCTACGGGCGGTCGTGGATCGCGGTCACCGTGCTCGCGCGACGGCTGGGGAGCGACACGGAGCTGATGTCGTTCTACCGGCGGGCCGCGGCGTCGGGCGTCGAGCAGGCGCTCGCACAGGCCGGTTTCGGCGACCTGGCGACGTTCGTGAAGGCCTGGCGCGAGGAGATCAGCACGCTGCGGGACGACGCCGGGTGAGCCGATGATTGGGGGAACCCGGCTGCCCGGTGGGAGAGTTGGGCGCGCGCACCAGGTCGCGCGCGGACGAACAAGGGAAGGAACCGGCACCGGTGGTAGGGCTGTGAGCGGACGGACGCTCGTGATCACGAACGACTTCCCGCCCCGCACGGGAGGTATCGAGTCGTTCGTGCTGGCGATGGCGCGGCGGTTCCCGCCCGGGCAGGTGGTCGTGCACACCGCGCGGCAGAAGGGCGACCGGGAGTTCGACGCCGGCCTGGACTTCCCGGTGGTCCGTGATCGTTCGCCGATCATGCTGCCGACCCCGGCCATCACCCGGCGCTCGATCGAGATCGCCCGGGCCGAGGGTTGCGACCGGGTCTGGTTCGGGGCGGCCGCGCCGCTGGGGCTGATGGCGCCGAAGCTGCGTGCCGCCGGCATCGAGCGGCTGGTCGCGACCACGCACGGGCACGAGGTGTGGTGGGCGGTCGTGCCCGGCACCCGGGCCCTGATGCGGCGGATCGGTCAGCAGGTGGACGCCCTCACCTACCTCGGCGAATACACCCGCAGCCGGGTCGCGCCCGCCCTCGACCCGGCCTCCCGCCAGCGGTTCGTGCAGCTCACCCCGGGCGTCGACGACCGCACGTTCAATCCGGGTGTGGACGGCGCCCAGGTGCGTGAGGAACTCGGCCTGGGCGATCGGCCGGTGGTGGTCTGCGTGTCCCGCATGGTCGCCCGCAAGGGGCAGGACGTGCTGGTGGAGGCGCTGCCGCTGATCCGTGAGCGGGTGCCGGACGCCGCGCTGCTGCTGGTCGGTGACGGCCCCTACCGCTCCGAGGTGGAACGCCGCATCGACAAGGCCCGGCTGCGCGAGCACGTGTTCGTCACCGGGCGGGTCTCCTGGGAGCGGATCCCGGAGTACTTCGCCGCCGGCGACGTGTTCTGCATGCCCGCCCGCACCCGCCTGGCCGGGTTCGACCTGGAGGGCCTGGGCATCTGCTACCTGGAGGCCGCGGCCACCGGGCTGCCGGTGGTGGCGGGTGACTCCGGCGGCGCGCCCGACGCCGTGCTGGAGGGCGAGAACGGTTACGTGGTGCACGGAACCGACGCCCGGGCGGTCGCGGCCCGCTGCGCCGAGCTGCTGCTCGACCGCGACCTGGCGGCCGAGTTCGGGCGCCGCGGGCGTGAGTGGGTCGGCGAGAAGTGGCGTTGGGACGACCTGGCGCTGCGGCTTCAGGGGCTGCTGGCCGGCGACCCACCCTGAGGCGGGTGGCCGGTGCCCGTCGGCCTACACGGTCGCGGTGTCGGACACCGGCGCCGGCTCGCTCCCGGGCTGCGCCTGCTGCGGGTAGCGGGCCGCGGCCAGCGAGATCAGGACCAGCGCCGCCACCAGCCAGTACTGGTTGTAGAAGGCCTGCTTGTTGACCAGGTTGGCGACCAGCAGCACCATCGCGGCCCAGCGCAGCACGTTGGCCAGGTCGGGCTGCTGACGGTGCACCCGCACGACGGCCGTGCCCAGGGTGATCAGGACGGCGGCACCGGTCAGGTAGAACGGCGGCGTCCAGCTGAGCTCGTTGATGGCGGCGATGAACAGGGTGTTGGCGAAGATCAGCGGCTGGAAGTCGATCAGCATGGTCACGGTGTCGTGGATCATGTCGGCCGGGGACGCGATGAACCAGGGCAGCATGAACACCCCGGCCATGCCCCCGGTCATGACCGCCCGGCGCCAGCCGAACACCGGCCACACCGCCAGCACCGGCAGCAGCACGGCCAGGTGCTGTTTGCTGGCCAGGCCCAGGGCCAGGAAGATCATGGCCGGCAGCATCTTTCGGCGGCGCACCATCAGCGCCCAGCCGGCCAGGCAGGCCATCAGCAGCGGCTCGGTCCAGGCCTGCTCGACCTGGGTGGCGGTGCCCGGCAGCACCAGCAGCAGCCCGGCCGCACCGGTGCCGGCCAGTGACCGCAGCGGCAGCCGGGAGGTGCCGGCCGAGCGGCCGGTGCGGCCCAGCAGGTAGACCGCCAGCACCCCGAGCAGCGTGACCACCACCAGCGCCCAGCGCACGTCACCGGCCAGCCAGCGGCCCGGGGCCAGCAGCAGCGCGGTGAACGGGAGGTAGGTGAACGCGTCTTGCACGCCGGGGGAGTCGGACCAGTTCTGCGCGTACATGTTCTTGCCGTCGAGGATGCCGTCGGCGGCCTGCTGGAGCGTGACCCACACGTCGATCTTGGGGGCCGGGTCCCAGTGGATGAGCAGCGCCGCGGCGGCGACGTAGCCGATCGCCGCCAGGCCCAGGGCGATCTGGGCGGGCAGCAGGTGCCGCCGCAGCGTGGCGAGGGCGATGCCGACCGCCAGCACCAGCGCGGACGCGGCGTAGATCCAGCGGGTGAGCCAGCCCTGCCCGGGCGTGAGGTAGGTGTACGGCCGGACGGTCACCTGGATGACGGCGACCAGGACGAAGGTGGCCGAGATCGCCCCGCCGATCCAGTGCGGCGGTGCGACGCGGGTGCCGGCCGAGTCGTCGTGGTTGACGGCGGCCCGCTGGCGCACGCTGCCCGCGACCACCCAGAGGCCGAGGGCCACCGCGAGAACCGCGTAGACCGCGACGATCCACAGTTTGTAGCGAACGACACTGTGCGTAGCCACGGCCATGCCGATGGTCAGCAGCAGGAGCACGACGCCGATGCTGGGCGGGGAGCTGCGGCGCAGACCCGGGCGTCGGGTGGCGTCGTCGGGTTCGGCGGTGGCGGGCTGGACCATGCATCCAGCTTAGGGGGCCGCGGGAGGAGCCCGGTGCGCCCTGTGGATAACCCCGTGACCTCGGCCTTTACGAAAGCGGCCTCAGGGGGCCGCGGTGTCGCCCGGGTCGCAGTTCGGCATCGTCTGCCGGTTCTCGATGCAGGTGCCTGTGCCCTGGAAGGTGGTGGTGACCAGATTGCCGAAACCGAACACCACAGCGACGATCACGGCGGCGATGGCGGCGACCATGAGGGCGTACTCGACGGCGGAGGCGCCAACGTCGCCCAGCGGGCGCGTGACCCGGCGGATCCGGGTTCTCATCCGTTCCTCCTTCGGTTCCGGCACCCCCTGGCGGAGTATCGGGTGTTGCCCCCCGTCACTGCTCACCACCCTGACACACGTCGTCTGTGACATTCAGTCATCCCAGAAATGATCGGCTGAACACCCGATCAGTAGCCCATCTGGGTTGACACCGGTGAAAAGCGCTCTGCCGGCCCAGGTGCGCGCACCCCCGGACGCCGAGAAACCCGGAAGCCGTGTGGCTTCCGGGTTTCTCGTGCGGCGACCGCTCTGCGCGGCGGTCCCGGTGAAGGTGATGCGTTCAGTTGGTGGCGGTGGGCGCGGGGGCGCTGGCGCCGCACTCGCCGCCGGTGTCGCCACCAGAAGCGCTGACGCCCGCGGACAATGAGTCGCAGGTGTCGCTGAAGGTGTTCCTGACGATCGTGCCGAGGCCGAACACCACGGCGACGATCACAGCGGCGATCGCCGCGACCATCAGGCCGTACTCAACGGCGGACGCGCCGCGGTCCTTCGCGTCCGCCGTCACCTTGCGGAGGTTGCTGAGCATGCGGATCCCTTTCCTGGGGTGCTCGGTGGGTTCTTCCCTCCGAAGACAAGCTCAGCGTGCCAGGCGGGTAGCGGTGCGTACTCAAGGTGCGAAAGGGATCAACCCAAAAGCGCCCCAGTCCTCGGCCGTTCGGTCGAGGACTGGGGCTGGTGTTACCGAAAACCCATGGGGTCAGCGGCGTTTGGAGTCGTCTACGAGGCCGAGGCGGACGGCTGCCATGACCGCCTGAGCGCGGTTGCCGGCACCGAGTTTCTCGTAGATGTTGGCCACGTGGGTCTTGGCCGTGGACTCGCTGATGTACAGCCGCCGGGCGATCTGTGCGATGGCCAGGCCGTCGACCAGCAGATCGAGCACTTCCCGTTCGCGCGGAGACAGTTTCGGCCCGGCCGGGGCGCTCATCCGGCGCTGCATGGCGCCGGCCAGGTCGCGCGCGGTGAAGGCCCGCGGGTTGGCCGCGGCGTGCCGGGCGGCGGCCACGACCTCCTCGGCCGGAGCGTCCTTCCCCACGAAACCCGAGGCCCCGGCGTCCAGTGCGGCGAAAACCTGTTCGTCTCCGGCGTACATGGTGAGCACCACGATGCCCATCGTCGGATTGCTCGCGCGCACCTGGGTGGTCAGGGTGATCCCGTCACCGTCCGGCAGCCGGACGTCGGTCACCAGAACGTCCGGCCGGAGCCGGTCCAGGGTGCTCATGGCGTCCGCGACCGACGCCGCCTCGCCGACGACCTCGATGTCACCTGCCCGGTCGAAGGCCCGTCGAAGGCCTTCCCGGATCAGCTGATGGTCGTCGACGAGCACAACCCGGAGGTTCGCCGTTGCGCTGGTCAATTAGTCACCTCCTGGTCGGTCCGCGCGGGTGAGGCCGCCCGTGACCTTGTCGTCTGCGGAACAATGGTGGGAATTCCGTGCGGGTCGGTGAGCGAGACCCGGGTCACTGCCGGACGAGCCAGGTGCCGGGGCTCGAAGGCCGCGGTCTCGGTGCCGAGACCGAGCTCGACCAGGGTGCCGCCCTCCGGCCCCGGGCCGACGTGCAGGTTGGCGCCGATGCGGCGGGCCCGTTCGCGCATCCCCTGGATGCCGAAACTGTCGGCCCGCCCGGGTTTCAGCCCACGCCCGTCGTCGATGACGGTGATGTGGGCCCGAGGTGGCTCGACGGTCACGGTCAGCCAGAGGTTGGTGGCCTGCGCGTGCCGGCGGACGTTGGTGATCGCCTCCTGGACGATCCTCAGCAACTCCACCTCGACGGTGATGGGGAGCCGCTTCGGCGACTCGTCCATGGACAGGTGGATGGCCAGGTCGGACTGCGCGGCGATGCGCTGCGCGTGCTCGCTCAGCGCGGCACCCAGCCCGACCGTGTCGTTCACCCCGTGCCGCAGGTCGAAGATGCTCATACGCAGGTCGGCCACCATCGCCTGGAGCTGCTCGCGCACGGTCATCACCTGCTGCGCCACGACCGGGTCGGAGTTCTGCCGGATGTCGTCGAGCGCGTAGCCGACCGAGGCCAGGTCTTGCGCGATGCCGTCGTGGATCTCGCGGGCCAGGCGCATGCGCTCGTCGGTGGTGGCCAGCCGGCGCACGTCGTCGAACAGCATGGCCGACGCCAGCCGCGGGCCGGACTGGTCGATCACCGTGCGGCAGCTGCGCAGCGACGGGTTGTCGAGACTCGCCGCCGTGATCACCAGTACCAGGGCCACCACGCGTTCGCCCATCAGCACCGGGATCGCCGCGAAAGCCCGGTTGGACGCCTCACGTTTCACCGGCTGGGCGCTGACCCAGGCGTCTTCGATGGCCAGTTCGGCGGCCTCCGGCGGTTCGTGCCCGGACAGCGCCACGAATCGCCCGCCGGTGGAGCGCGCCAGCACCACCGCGTCGGCCTGCGGCACCACCGCGCGGATGTCTTCGGCGAGGGCGGTGGCCAGCGTGCGCGGATCCAGGCCGAGGCTGAGTTGCCGCGCCACCACGTGCAATTCGGACAGCAGCCGGTGGGCGTCGGCGTAGGCGGGCTCGCTGTCGGGGGCCACATCGGCGCGCAGCCGGCGGATCCAGGCGCCCACCGCGGGCACGGCGACCAGGATGAACACCCAGGCGAGCAGCGAGTTGTTGCCGTTCAGCTCGTCGATGTCGACCTCGCTGGAGGTGATCACCGTGCCGCCGAAGGCGACCACCGCGGTGGCGGCCGCGGCCAGGCCGTAGAGCAGCCCGGACGACAGACCGGCGATGAACAGTGGGACGGTGAGGTAGGGCAGGAACAGCAGGCCGCTGGTGCCGATGCCACCGATGATCACCGACGCGGACAGGGTTTCCGCGAGAGCGGGGATGATCGGCGGCACGGCTCTGGGAAGAGGCAGCGAAGCGAGTGCCGCCACGCAGAACAGCATGAGCGCCGGAATCACTGCCTCGCGGGGGGAGACGCCCCCGTCACCGATCGAGCTGCCCGCCACGATCCCCAGGGCAACAGCGGTGCTCGCGAAGATCAGAATGATTCCGGCACGGATCACGAGAGGGAGGAAGACACTCTTCACTCGTAGTTCCAGCACGGCCACGGTGACAATCTGCCACACGAGGGATACTCGTGGCTTGGGATCGTCCAATACGACCCTTAGATCCGCGCCGGTTTAGGGAAAGTCACGAACCGTTCTGGTGTGATACATCCGGTGACGGCCGATTTTCCCGGGCCGCCGGCGGCGAAAATCCGCTCGCCGGCGACACGCCGGTGATGTGCCCTAACGCTCCGGTTCGGGCTCGCGCAGCGGTGCCAGCGCCCGGGCCAGACGCCGGGTCTCGATCGCCTGGGCCAGCAGCACCGAGGACTCGCGCACCGCGGGGTACACGGTGGACAGGTCCGCCTCGGTGAACGCCCCACCGTCCTCGTCCCGGGCCAGCACGACGATCACCCGCACGTCCGGCACCGGCACGGCGAGCAGGTGGTGCCAGGCCGCCAGGGGCGCCCCGGCCAGCTGCTGCCGGACGATGTCGGTGTCGTCGATCAGCACCGCCCGGCCGGAGCCGATCTCGGCCACCAGCCAGTGCGAATCGGGCAGTTCCAGGCGGCGTTCCGCCGGGCGCAGGCCGACCCCACCGCTGACCCGCCAGATCTCGCCGTCCGGCACCAGCACCGCGGCAGCCTCGGATCCGGACCGCTCGACCAGGTCGTCGGCCAGGATCTGCGAGGTGTCGCTGACCCCGTACAGCTCACCGGAACGCTCGTACAGCGCCCGGATCAGGTCGGCGGTACGCAGCACGGCCCGGCCGTCGAGCTGACCGTCGAGTGCGCCGGGCGGGGTGATCAGCGCGGAGGCCTCGGCGTCGAGGCGTCGCTCCAGGGCGCTGGCCATCGGCAGGCCGTAGGGATCGGTGCGCGGGCCGAGCGGGTCGGTGACCAGGCCCCGGCCCGGGGTGCCCGGCGTGGCGTCGGCGGGATTGGCGCGGCGCTGGAGTTTTCGCGGCCGGTCGCCCAGGCGCTGCGAGCGCCGGTTCGCCGCGATGTTGCTGCTCTCCAGCGAGATGCTGCCGGTCTCGGGCGCGATGTTGCCGCGCTGCCAGCGGCTGACCGGCCGGGCCGGTGGCGCCGGTGGGGCGGGAGGGCCGCCCTGCACGGCGCGGTTGCTCAGCGGGAACTGCCCGGTCGGCGGCTGCTCGGAGAACGGCCGGGCCACCGGGCTGGAGTAGGACAGGCCGGCGACCTGCGACGAGGTGACCTCGATCGCCTGGGTGGCCGGAGGACCCGGGCGGCGGGCGCGGTCGTGCTGCGGACCCTGACCGGCCCGGCGGGCGGCGATCTGCTGCCCGAGCCGGCCGGTGGCCGGGCCCAGCGGGGGCTGTTGCGGGCCGGGGGCCTGTGCCCCGGTGGCCAGCTGCACCGGCTTCTGCGCGGCGGGGCCGGGCGTCGGTGCGGCGGTCTTGCCCGCACCAGGTTCCTGCGCGGCCGGCTGCTGGGCGGCCGGCCGCCGGGCCTCGGGTTTCGAGGCAGCGGGTTGGCCGGCGGAAGTCTGTTGCCCGTCCGGTTTGCGCGGAGAAGGCCGGGACTGACCGGTTTTCGCCACGGAAGCAGAGGCGGATGAGGACGCGGGTTTCTTCTTGGCGCTCTTGGCCACCTGCTCGGCGGCCTTACGCACCTTCGCCTGAACGGCGGCCTGCTGCACGGCCTTCGCGGCGGCCACGTCGGCGGGCCCCGGCGAAGCGGCGGCAGGCTCAGCGGCAACCGACCCGGAGCCGGCCGCGGACCCGGCGGAGGGTTGTGCCTTCGCGGGCTTTTCGTCGTCTTCAGTTGAGGGTTCCGCCACCACGACGGCGGGCAGAGGGGTTTTCACGGTGGCGTCCGGATCGTCGTCCTCCGTCGCACCGGCGTCAGCGACCGAAGTGACCGAGGCGGAAGCGACCACCGGCATCGCACCGGTCGGCTCGACGGTGATCGACTCCGGGTCTTCGTCGAGCAGCACGGCGACCCCGCGCACCAGCGCCTGGCGGGTGATCGGCAGCGGCACCACGTGCACGCCCTCGACCTGCTGGGCCTCGACCTGCTCCCACTCCGGCTGGTAGCCGGAGATCAGCATGACCGGGATCGCCTGATCGTCTTCCCGCAGGGAGTTGACGGTGTTGACGGCCAGCACCGGGTCGCCCACGTCGAGGACCAGCACCTCGAAACCCTCGACGTCGGGCAGTCCCTGCTCGAGCTCGTCGGCCGAGTGTTCCTCGACGTCGTGCAGGTCGGTCAGTCGCATCCCGAGCGCCAGGGAGCGCGAGACGATCAGCAGTCGCGCCATCCGCGCCCTCACATACCTCTGAACTGTTCGAAGATCCTGAGCCCCGCTGGGCCCATGACCACGATAAACAAGGCCGGCAGGATGCAGAAAATCAAGGGGAAGAGGATCTTGACCGGCACCTGCTGTGCCTTCTCCTCGGCCCGCTGACTCCTGCGCACCCGCATCTCCTTCGACTGCACCCGCAGAACTCCGGCGACGGGGATGCCAAACGTATCTGCCTGGACCATAGCTGCCACAAAGATCCTCAGTTCCTCCACAGCCGTGCGATCTGCTAGGGCGCGCAGGGCCGGCAACCTGCCGGTACCCAGCTGCATCTCCTGGAGTACCCGGAAAAGCTCCTTCGCAAACGGCCCTTCGCTACTGCGGGCCACCTGTGCGAGCGCCGCGTCGAACGCCAGGCCCGCCTCGACCGAGATGGTGAGCAGGTCGATGGCGTCCGGCAGCTCACGGCGGATGCGCTCGGTACGGTCGTGACCCATCTGATGGACCCACAGTGACGGCCCGCACCAGCCGAGAACTGAGAGCCCGCTGAGTGTGAGAACCGTCCCACGGGCTCCTGCCCCGCAGAAGGGTGGCACCGCGAGCCCGGCCAGGGCACCGGCCACCAGCCCGAGTGCCTTCAGCCCGAGAACCCGGTCGACATCCCACCCTTTCGGGTTACCGGCGAGATCCAGCCGGGAGCGCAGCCGCTCGATCCGCTCGCGGCCGGCCATCCGGCGCCCGGCCACCGCGAACCGCCGCACCAGCGGGGCGAGCACCCGCTCGGCGAACGGCACCGCGAGCTCACGCTGACGCAGCGGCGCGCCACCCGCCCGGAAGCCGGCCAGCAGCGCCCGCCGGGCGCGCGCGTCGAGCCGTTGCCGCCCGGCCAGCAGCAGCGCCGCGAACCCTCCGGCCAGCCCGGCGAACAGCGCGGCCGTTCCGGTGAGCAGCAGCATCACACCTCCACCCGGATCAGCCTGCTCATCCAGAAACCCCCGGCGGCCAGCAGCAGCACGCCCAGCAGCAGCAGCGCGATCCCGCGCGGCGTGCTGAACAGCGGATCGATGTAGTCCGGCCGGGCCAGCATCAGGTACAGCGCGAACACCACCGGCAGCGCGGCCAGGATCGCCCCGGACAGCCGGCCCTCCGCCGACAGCGCCGCCACCTGCCGGCGCAGCCGTTCCCGTTCGCGCAGCGTGCCCGCCACCGAGGTGAGCAGCTCGGCCAGGTTGCCGCCGACCTCACGCTGGATCCGGATCGCGATCACCACCCAGGAGAAGTCCTGGCTGCCGGTCCGGGCCGCGATGCCCTCGAGCGCGTCCTCGGCCGGGCGGCCCAGCCGGGTCTCGACCAGCGCCCGGGTGAACTCGGTGCGGATCGGCGGGCGGGCCTCACGCACCACCGCCTCCAGCGACTGCGGCAGCGAGTGACCCACGGCCAGGCTGCCCGCCAGCAGCTGGAGCGTGTCCGGCAGCTGGGCCAGGAACCTCGCCTCGCGCCGGGTGCGGGCCGCCACCAGCACCAGCCACGGCACGAGCAGCCCGCCGAGCAGGCCGAGCGTCGCCGCGACCGGCCGGCCTCGGGTGAGCACGGCGAAGAGCGTGGCGCTGCCCGCGGCCGCCCCGGCGTGCAGCAGCAGCCACTCGCCGGGGCGCAGCGACAGCCCGGCCGCCTCCAGCCGGGTGTCGAGCGCCCGGTCCAGCCGGCCGGTGCGGGCCACCCGGCTCATCAGCCCGACCGCGGAACGGGTCAGCCGGCCCCCGCCGAGCCCGCCGGAGGGCGGCACCACCGGCCCGGAACCGTTCGTGTGGGCGGCGATCCGGCGCACCACCTCCGGCTCCTGCCCGGCCGGGCCGGTCAGCACGGCCGAGATCAGCAGGACGAACGCGACGAAGAGCAGGGCCAGCCCCAGCGGCAGCACCCGTCACCTCCCGAAAGAGCGCGGATCGAGCCGGATCCCGGAACGGCCCAGCTTGTCCAGGAAGGCCGGGCGCAGGCCGGTCCAGCGCAGCCCGCCCGGGCCGGAGTAGTCGTAGGTGAAGACGTCCTGCACGGTGATCACGTCGCCCTCCATGCCGATCACCTCGGTGACGGCGGTGATCCGGCGTGAGCCGTCGGGGAACCGGGCCTGCTGCACGATCAGGTCGAGGGCGCCCGACACCTGCTCGCGGATCGCCCGCACCGGCAGGTCGAGGCCGGCCGTCAGCACCATCGTCTCGACCCGGGAGAGCACGTCGCGCGGTGAGTTCGCGTGCACCGTGCAGATCGAGCCGTCGTGGCCCACGTTCATCGCCTGGAGCATGTCGAGCGCGGCGGCGTCCCGGATCTCACCGACGATGATCCGGTCGGGCCGCATGCGCAGCGCGTTGCGCACCAGCTGGCGGATCGAGACCTCGCCCCGGCCCTCGATGTTCGGCGGCCGGGACTCCAGGCGCAGCACGTGTTCCTGGTGCAGCTGGAGCTCCGCGGCGTCTTCGATGGTGACCACCCGCTCGGTCTCCGGGATGAACCCGGACAGCACGTTCAGGGTGGTCGTCTTGCCGGCCCCGGTGCCGCCGCTGACCAGGATGTTCAGCCGTCCGCGCACACAGTCGGCGAGCACCTCGGCCACTGCCCGGGTGAGGGTGCCGAGCTGGATCAGGTCGTCGATGCCGAACGGGTCGGTGGCGAACTTGCGGATCGTCAGCAGCGAGCCGTCCACCGCCAGCGGGGGGATGATCGCGTTCACCCGGCTGCCGTCGTGCAGCCGGGCGTCGACCATCGGGCTGGCCTCGTCGACCCGCCGCCCGACCCGCCCGACGATCTTGTCGATGGTGCGCCGCAGATGGGCCTCGTCGGTGAACCGGCCGTCCACCGGGTGGATGCGCCCGCCCCGCTCGACGTAGATCTGCCCCGGCCCGTTCACCATGATCTCGGTGACGTCCGGGTCGCGCAGGAACGGCTCGATCGGGCCGAGACCGAGGATGTCGTCGGCGATCTCGCCGGCGATCCGGGTCCGGTCGGCCACGGTCAGCGGGATCTGCCCGGCGTGCAGCACCTCGTGCAGGGTCTGCCGCACCCGCTGTTCCAGCTCGGTCTGGCTGAGCCGGGCGTCGTACAGTTTCGGGCCCAGGCCCTCCAGGAGGGTCTCGTGCACGGTGCGGCGCAGCTCGGCGAACGGGTCCGTGGGCCGGTCGCGGCGCCGGGTTCCAACGGTGGACGACGAGGGCCCCGCCACCCCGGAGCGGGTGCCGGAGAACTCGGCGCGCTCGGCCCGGGCCCGGGCCAGCCGGTCGCCCAGGCTCACCGCCGGAACCTCCGGCGCCCCCGGCGTTCCCGGCCTTCTCTGCTTTCCCGGCCTTCCTGGGTGCTGCCGGTCACCTGGTCGCGGGCGAACCGGGTGACGGCCTGGCTGACCGGGTGACGCGGGTCGTCCTGCACGATCGGCACACCCCGGTTCACCGAGCTCGGCACGTCGCGTGAGCTGGGGACCTGCCCGGCCAGCGGCAGGCCGGCGGTGCGTTCCACCTCGGCGTGGCTGATCCCGACCCGGGAGTCCGAGCGGTTCAGCAGCAGCCGCAGCCGGCCGGGCGGGTAGCCGAGCTCCAGCAGCGTCTCCACGGTGACCTTCAGCGTCTTCAGGGCCGGCACGTCCGGTGTGACCACGAGCGTGATCAGGTCGGACACGTCGAGCGCCGCCAGCGCGTGGTCGTCGAACCGGGGCGCGGTGTCCACCACCACGTGGTCGAACTCGTCGCGCAGCACCTCGATCAGGTGCGAGACCAGCTGCGGGGAGATCGATTCCGCGGCGCTCGGCTCGGTCGGCGCGACGATCGCGCTGAGCCCGGCGGAGTGCTGGGTCAGCATCGCGGCCACCGCCGTGGAGTCGATGCCGTCGCCGAGCGGCACCGCGTCGGCGATGGTGTGCGCCGGATACAGCTGCATGGTGACGGCCACGTCGCCGAAGGCCAGGTCGAGGTCGACCAGGCAGACCCGGCGGTGCCCGCGGTCGGCCAGGGCCGCGGCCAGGTTCACCGCCAGAACCGTCTTGCCGCAGCCACCTTTCGCCGAGAACACGGTGAGCACGCGGCCCCGGCGGCCCGGCGTCCCGCGTGGTGGCTGCTCCGGCGCGACCCGGCTCAGGCTGCGGCGCACCTCGGCCCGCAGCCGCAGCGTGTCGCGGTGGTCGACCACGGCCGACATCCGGGTGCGCAACGCCTCCTGGAGCAGCGGTGTGGTGATCTCGTGCCGTACCAGGATCACCTCGGCGTGCGGCCGGTGCTCCCGCAGCAGGTGCGCCACGCCGAAGGCCTCGCGCTCGTCCACGTCCGGCCCGAGCACCAGGGTGTCGGCGTCGGTCATCGCGCCCACGTGCTCCCGCAGATCGAGGACGTCGCTGAACACCGGCCCACTGCCGCCGGTTCCGTCGCGCAGTGCCGCCCCGACCGGTGGGTGCGGGTCGAAGAACACGGCCTCCCCGCTCACCGGCCGGCCTCCGTGACGTCGCCGGCCGGGACCACCGCGAAGTACAGCGGTTCGCGCCGGCCCAGGGCGGTGATCAGCAGCCGGGCGACCCGCTCCCGCACCGACAGCCCGACCACGGCCTGCGGCACGGTGGCCGCGGCCACGCCGTTCGCGCCGTCCGGACCGGGTGTCCCGGAGTCGTCCAGCGCACCGCCGACCGAGATCACCCGGGCCTGCTCGACCAGCACGTCCACGTCGCCCTGCGGGTCGGTGCGGAACACCCGCACCGTGGAGCCGACGCCGAGCAGGCTGACCGCGCGGTTCGGGTCTTGCAGCAGCACGTCGACGCCGAGTTCCCCGCTGCGGATGGCGGCCTCGGCCCGGGCGCCGGGCCGGGTCAGCTGCCGGCTGTCGATCGTGGCGCCGGTCAGGATGCCGGCGGTGGCGGCGCGGCCGATCACCGCGGCCGGGTCGGTGACGCTGGTCGGCAGCTGGTCGCGCACCCGCATCACCCGGGTGGTCAGGTCGCCGGCGCCGATCGTGGTGCCCGCCGCGATGGCGCGGGCGGCCACCACGTAGCCGGCGGTGGCCTCGGCCCGGGCGGCCCGCTGCCCGGCCTCACGCACGTAGAGCGCCACCATCGCGGTGCCGATCGCGGCCAGCAGCACCGACAGGACCAGCAGGAGCGTGCGCCGGCCCATCAGCCGCCGCCCGTGAGCACGGCCTCGCGCGGCATCCCGGCTCCCAGGTAGGGGCCCACGGTGAGGGAGCCGGACACGGTCTCCGGCAGGTAGCCCGGATCGACGAGGAACCCGGTGAACCCGGTGAGCCTTCCGTCGCGCAGGTCGAGCCGGTCGATCCAGAGGTATCGGAAACCGGTGACGGGCAGCGGGTTTCCGTCGTCCATCAGTTCTGGATCGACTACCGGCAGCACCGCCAGGCGGTGACTGCGGACGGCGGCTGCGGTGATCCAGCCCCGGTTCTCCGGTGCGGCGGGGCGCCCCTGGGCGAGAAGTGACCACAGGGGCCGGGTTCCGGCGTGGAACGGGTCGAGCAGGGTGGGGCCGGTGAACAGGTCGGTGGCGTCGATGCCGGCGTGGCCGCCGAGGGTGAGGGTGCCGTGGCCGGTGTCGCCGATCAGCCGTCCGGGGCGGTTGCCCTCCGGTTCCAGGAGGCCGCGGGTCAGTGCCTGCGTGAGGTCGGTCCGGTCGGAGAAGCCCTGCCGCAGAGGGAGGTCGGGACCGGTGCGAAGGTTGCGCTCCAGCGCCGTCTGTGGGTCTGCGGTGTCCTGCCGGGGGAGGGAGACCGGGTGAGGACGCACGCATCCGGGCGAGCGGGCGCTCCCGACACAGAGACGGCCGCTCGTCAGGTCCGCCGGGGTGACCGTGAACGGCAGCAGCCCGGAGCCCAGCGGGGTGCCGATGCGGGCGCCCGCCGACCGCTGGATCGTGGCGGAGCCGAACCCGAGGGCCCCGGCCAGGCCGAACCGCACGGTGGCCGGGGGGAGCAGCACGCGCAGGGTCGGCGCCGGGGTGGAGGGGCTGGTCACCGGCCGGCCGTCGCCGGTGGTGAAGGTGATCTCGCCGTTGCCGGGGTCGCCGTCGGTCCAGGCGGTGGCGGTGATGCCGCCCGGTGGGCAGAGCGGGCCGCTCTCCTCGCCGGACGCGCAGACCGCGTCGAGGGTCGAGTTCAGCCGGTCCACGGCCGTACTGATCGTGGGCAGCCCCCGGGCGCCGGCCAGGGCCAGCCGGTCGGCCAGCGAGCGCAGGTCGTTCTGCCGCAGGTAGGCCTGCCCCACGTCGACGGCCAGGGCGGCGACCCCGAACAGGAACGTCGACACGGCCAGGGCGGTCACGACCGCGACCGCGCCGGTGTCGTGGCGGACGGGCACCTCAGCCTCTCGGGGTGGTGGCGGCGCAGCCGGTCAGGGCGGAGCTCAGCACGCTCTGCACGCCCGTGGTGGAACTGCGCACGACGCTGCGGGGGAACGGGATGCCGGGCAGGCCGAGGTCGAGGGGCCGGTAGGTGGCGGTGACCCGGACCTGGCCGGAGGGTTGCGGTAGATCGGTGACCCGGCCGGCCGGGTCGAGCCACTCCAGCCGGGTACTGCCGACATCGCCCGGGCTGAGCCCCTTCTCGGTGAGTGAGCGGGTCAGCAGCTCGTCGAACGCGGTGCAGTCGGCGACGCCGGTGGAGGCCTCCCACCCGGCCTCGTCGAGCGCGGCGCCGAACGACTGCAACTGGAACAGCCCGTAGCCGTACTGGATCACGCCGAACAGGAACATCAGCAGAAGCGGCAGCACCAGCGCGAATTCGACGGCGACGGCACCGCCCTGCGGATCAGGCGGTCCGGAAGACCCTGTGGCCACGGGAGACTCGGCCGCCGCCACGGAAGTCGCTGCGGCTCCGGTGGTTCCGACGGGACGCACCGCGTCTCCTCCTTGTCCGGCGGTCTACCCGGCGACGCCCTGTCCGGTGCCGGTGACGCACCGTTGCTCAGTCTGCACCATGAGTGGGCGCGGTGAGGCCGGTTCGCCCAAGAACGGGAGATCGTGTCGCCGGAGCGGGGGACGGGGGGAGGAGTGGTGGCCGGTGCTGGGGGTTTTCACCCGTAGAGCTTCTCCAGCTCGCCGGCGTAGTCCTTCAGGATGGCCTGGCGCTTCAGGCTCTGCTTCGGCGTGAGATGGCCGGACTGCTCGGTGAAGTCGGTGGTGAGCACGTGGAACTTGCGCACCGACTCGGCCCGGCTGACCAGGGTGTTGGCCTTGTCCACCGCGCTCTGGAGCTCCGCCAGCACATCCGGGTCCTGGGCGGCCGCGGCCACGTCCATGGCCGGCTTGCCGCGGTTGGCCAGCCAGATCGGCAGCATCTCCACGTCGAGCGTGATCAGGGCCGCGATGTACGGCTTCTGGTCGCCGACCACGATGCACTGCGAGATCAGGGGATGCCCCCGCATGCCGTCTTCGAGCACGGCGGGGATCACGTTCTTGCCGTTGGCCGTGACGATGATTTCTTTCTTGCGGCCGGTGATCGACACGAAACCCTCGTCGTCGATCGAGCCGAGGTCACCGGTGGAGAACCAGCCGTCGTGCAGCGCGTCGGCGCTGGCCTGCGGGTTGTTGGCGTAGCCGCGCATCACGTTGATGCCCCGCACCTCGATCTCGTCGTTCTCGCCGAGCCGCACCCCGACCCCTTGCAAGGGCCGGCCGACCGTGCCGATCTTGTTGTGCGCCAGGGTGTTGCAGCTGACCGGAGCGGTGGTCTCGGTGAGCCCCCAGCCCTCCAGCACCGGCAGCCCGACGCCGCGGAAGAAGTGACTGAGGTCTTTGCCCAGCGGGGCCCCGCCGGACACCGAGCCGCGCAGCCGCCCGCCGGTGGCCGTGCGCAGCTTGCCGTAGACCAGCTTGTCGAAGAGCGCGTGCTGCAAGCGCAGGCCCAGACCCGGGCCGCCGGCGTCGAGCGACTGGCTGTAGCGGATGGCCACCTGCGCGGCCCGGCCGAAGATCTTGCCCCGGCCGGAGGCGGTGGCCTTGGCCTCGGCGCCGTTGTAGATCTTCTCGAACACCCGGGGCACGGCCAGCAGGAACGTCGGCTTGAAGCTGTCCAGGTCGTCGAGCAGGGTGGCAGTGCTCGGCGTGTGCGCCATGGCGGCGCCGGTGACGATGCACATGGCCTGGATGTAGCGGGCGAACACGTGCGCCAGGGGCAGGAACAGCAGGGTGCTGGCCTGGTCGTTCACCAGGTCGCCGAAACCCACGGCGGCGGCCCGGGAACCGGCGATGAAGTTGGCGTGGGTGAGCTCACAGCCCTTCGGCCGGCCGGTGGTGCCGGAGGTGTAGATCAGCGTGGCCACCGACTCGCCGGTGGCGAGCGCGCGGCGCTCGTGGATCACCTCGTCGGCGGTCTCGGCCCCCAGCTCGCCGAGCGTGGGCACGGCACCGTCGTCGATGGTCAGCACCTCGCGCAGGCCGGGCAGGTCGGGCCGCAGCTGACCGACGATCTCGCGGTGCGCCGCCGTCTCCACCACGATCGCCACGGCGCCGGAGTCGGACAGGATCCACCGCACCTGCTCGGCCGACGAGGTCTCGTAGACCGGCACCGTGACGGCGCCCGCGAACCAGACGGCGGTGTCGAGCAGCGTCCACTCGTAGCGGGTGCGGGCCATCAGCGCCACCCGGTCGCCGGCCTGCACGCCGAGGGCGACCAGGCCCTTGGCCGCGGCGACCACCTCGCCGAGGAACTCGGCGGACGTGACGTCCTGCCAGCCCTCCGGCACCTGGCGGCGGAACGCCACATGGGTGGGCCGTTTCTCGGCGTTGCCCACCACGATGTCGCAGAGGTTCTCCTCGGCTTCGAGGGGAAACGACCTGGGGACGATGATCTCGCGCACGCGCCGAGCCTATGCTGCCCCCGGAGCAAATCCGAGCGCTCCGCCGTGGACATCGGTGCCGGACAGCGCAAAACCGGGTCGAAATCCGACGAACCCACCGCACTTGTGCCCTGGTGGGAGCCCGTTGCGCGGAACTCGCCGGACCGCTCGCCGATGCCCGTGTTCACCCGTCCGGCCCAGGCCTGTGCACCTCAAGGGCACCCGGGAGCCGGTCGAGACAGACGCGGTGACCGGCTCCCCGTTCCAGGCCTCACCGCAGCAGACCGGCACCAGCAGGTGCCGGGAGTGCGGCGCCCGGCTGAACCCCGGGGACGCCTGGTGCTCGCTCTGCCTGACCTCCACCACCGTTCCCGTGGCTGGCGGGGCAACCACCATGAGGGACGACGGGAGCGCCGCCGCGTCCGGCGTCGTTCCGGATGCGGCTGTCGTTCCGGATGCGGCTGTCGTTCCGGATGCCGGGGCCGGGTCCACGGCCGTGCCGGGGCCCCGGGGTGGGCGGCACACCCGGCAGCCCGGTGACGACGGCGGTGACGGTGCGGGAAGTGGCGACGGTGCGGGCAGTGGCGACGGTGCGGTGGGCCCGGAGGCCGAGCGGCTGATCGCGGAACTGGCCGCGACGGAGTCGGGTTCGCGCAGCCGCCCGGTGCTGGCGGTGCTGCGGGCGCACCTGGCCCTGAACGAGCTGCCCGGGGGCCGGGCGGCCCTGGCGTTCGGCGGGGCACTGCTGCTCCTGGTCGTGCTGATGGCGGGCCTGACGTTCCTCGGCATGCTGGTCTGAACCGGGCAGGCTGTGCTTTCGGGAGATGGCGGTAACGTTCAGAGCCACCCCCGCCGAGAGCCAGAGAGAGGCCCGCATGGCCGACCAGACCGAGTCGAGTGTCGTCATCGACTCCACGCCGGGGAACGTCCTCGGTGTGATCGCCGACTTCGAGCGCTACCCCGCGTGGGCCGGCGCCGTGAAAGAGGTCGAGGTGCTCGACCGGCTCGCCGACGGCCGCGCCGCGCGGGTGCGGTTCACCCTCGACGCCGGCGCGGTCCGTGACACCTACGCCCTCGACTACACCTGGGCCACCCAGCCCGACGGCACCGGCGAACTGTCCTGGAAACTGGTGCAGTCCGGTGTGATGAAGGCCATGGACGGCAGCTACCGGCTGGTGCCCAGCGCCGCCGGCACCCAGGTCACCTACCGGCTGGCCATCGACCTGCGGATGCCGATGCTGGGCATGCTCCGCCGCAAGGCCGAGAAGACGATCATCGACACCGCGCTGACCGAGCTGAAGAAGCACGTCGAGTCCTGATCGAGTATTGAGAAGGGGCCGGACCTGCCATGCGCCTGGTGCTGTTCACCGGCAAGGGCGGTGTGGGCAGAACCACCACCGCGGCCGCGACCGCCGTGCGCGCGGCCGGTCAGGGCCGCAAGACCCTGCTGGTGTCGGCCGGTTCGGCGCCCTCGCTCGACGACGTGCTGGGGTGCCCGGCCGGTGACCTGAACGGCCCGGTCGAGGTCGGCGCCGGGGTGGCTGCCGGGCTGTTCGCGGTGCGGGCCGATCCGCGCACGGCCGCCCGGCACCTGCCCGGGCGCACGCACGACCTGCTGCTCGACGCGCTCGACGACCTCGGCGTGGACCCGCTGGCCCTGGACGACCTGGCCGACCTGCCCGGGCTGGACGACCTGCTCACCCTGCTCGTGCTGCGCGACCAGGTGCGCGACGGCCCGTGGGACCTGGTGGTGCTCGACTGCCCACCCCCGTCCGCGGCGTTCCGCCTGCTCACCACGCCCGACCTGCTCGGGCGGCTGCTGCACCGGCTGCTCCCGATGGACCGCCGCATCGCCCGGCTCACCGCCCGCGCCGATCCCGGTGACCCGCTGGTGGCCGGCGCCGACCTGCTGGCCGCAGAGCTCGCGGGGGTGCGCTCGATGCTGACCGCCGAGGACGCGTCCGTGCGGCTGGTCACCACGCCGGAACGGGTGGTGCTGGCGGAGACCCGCCGCCTGTTCACGGCCCTGACGATGTCCGGGTTCGCGATCGACGCCGTTCTGGTCAACCGGCTGGAAGGGGACCGGAACGGGGTGGTGCCCGCCGAGGCCTCGTCGTCCTTCGGTGACCTGCCGGTGCTGCGCCTGAACCAGGCCGCGCACGAGCCGCGCGGTGTGGAACGCCTGGCCGAACTGGCTCGTGGGCTCGGCCCGGAACCGCCGGTGCCGGTTGCCGCTCCCTTCGGGATCGACCGAACGGCAACCGGTTTCGACCTCCGGATCGCGCTGCCGCTGGCCCGTCCGGACGAGCTCGACCTGGGCCGCCGGGGTGACGACCTGGTGATCACCGTGGGTGGCTACCGTCGGCTGCTGGCCCTGCCGGGAGTGCTGCGGCGCTGCCGCACCGACGGCGCGAGCCTGCGTGAGGGCGTCCTCACCGTGGCCTTCGTGCCCGACCCCGCCGAGTTCCCGTCCCGATGGGTGTGAGTGTTCTGTGAATCACCGTCATCTCGACCCCGACCTGCTGGCCGGCGCCGTGCCGGCGGCCTGGGCGCAGGACGCCCGGCGCGCGCTCGGGGCGCTCCAGGACGCGCTCACTCCCACGGAACCCGGAACACCGGGGGACGACGAGAGAACCGGGACCTCCTGCCCGGTCTGTCTCGGCACTGCGGCCCTTCACCGGCACGGGCCCGCTCTGCTCGACCGGATCGGCGTGCTGGCCACGGCTCTGGCCTCGGCCTTGCGCGAGGACGGCGCGGAAACGGAGACTCCAGGCGATACCGAGGAAGGCGCCGGAACGGGCGAATCGGGTCCGGCCGGGCTCCGGGAGGGTGACCGGGGGACCGCGCCGACCCACCGTCGTCGTCCGCCCACTACGGTTCAGATCGACGTCTCCGGCTGACCCGCCTCCCGCGGCCGCCCGGAGACCGCACTGACTGACCGTCCCGGGAACCGTCCGGGACCTGGAGACTGAACAGGGGATCCGACCGTGGAACTGACGATCGGGGTGGATGTCGGCGGCACGAAGATCGCCGCCGGTGTCGTGGACGCCGATGGACGGATTCTCGAGCGACTGCGGGTGCCGACCCCGGAGACCGTCGACGAGATCGACGCCAGCATCGCCGAGGCCGTCGAGCAGCTGCGCGCCAGCGAGAGCGGCGGGTCCGTGGCCGCCGTCGGCGTCGCCGCGGCCGGCTTCGTGAACGAGCACCGCACCACCGTGCGCTTCGCGCCGAACATCGCCTGGCGTGAGCACGAGCTCGCCGACGCGGTGGGCAAGCGGGTTCAGCTGCCGGTGATCGTGGAGAACGACGCCAACGCGGCGGCCTGGGCCGAGTTCCGGTTCGGCGCCGGCCGGGATGCCACCGACGTGGTCACCGTCACCGTCGGCACCGGCGTCGGCGGCGGCATCGTGCTGGACGGCAAGCTGATCCGCGGCGCCTTCGGGATGGCCGCCGAGATCGGCCACATGCGGGTCGTGCCGAACGGCCGCGCCTGCGGCTGCGGGCAGACCGGCTGCTGGGAGCAGTACGCGTCCGGCCGGGCCCTGGCCCGCTCCGCGTTCGAGCTGGCGATCCGTGACCCGAAGGCCGCGGCCCCGCTGATCGAGGCGGCCGGCGGCAAGATCGACGGGCTGGTCGGCAGCATGATCACCGAGGTCGCGCTCGCCGGTGACCCGGCCGCGATCGGCCTGTTCGCCGAGCTCGGCCGCTGGCTGGGCGAGGGTGTGGCCGCCCTCGCCAACGTGCTCGACCCGGCGGTCGTGGTGATCGGCGGCGGTGTGGCCGAGGTCGGCGACCTGCTGCTGGAGCCGGCCCGCAAGGCCTTCAATCACCACCTCTCGGCCGGTGCCAACCGCCCGCACCTGCAACTGCGCGGCGCCGAGATGGGCAACGACGCGGGCATCATCGGGGCCGCCGACCTGGCGCGCACCCGCTGATGCCGCCCTCGGCCAAGGACGCGTCGCGTGGTCTGGCGATCGGCGTCGACATCGGCGGTACCAAGGTGGCGGCCGGGGTGGTGGACGCCAGCGGGGCGGTGATCGCCCGGGCCCGCCGCGCCACCCCGTCACGGCACGCGGACGCCCGCGTGGTCGAGGCGACCATCGCCGACGTGGTGGAGGAGCTGCGGCAGGACCGCGACATCGTCGGGGTCGGTATCGGCGCGGCCGGTTTCGTCGACGCCGAGCGCGCCCGGGTGCTCTTCGCGCCGCACCTGGCGTGGCGCAACGAGCCGTTGCGCGACGGTGTGGCGGCGGCCGTCGGGCTGCCCGTCATCGTCGAGAACGACGCCAACGCGGCGGCCTGGGCGGAGTCCCGGTTCGGCGCCGGCCGGGCCGAGTCCCGGCTGGTGATGGTCACGCTCGGCACCGGGATCGGCGGCGGCATCGTCACCGACGGTGTGATCCAGCGCGGCCGGTACGGGATGGCCGGTGAGTTCGGGCACATGGTGGTCGTGCCGGACGGACGGCGCTGCGAGTGCGGTAACCGGGGTTGCCTGGAGCAGTACGCGTCGGGCAACGTGCTCGGCCGGGAGGCACGGGAGATGGCGGCGGCCGGTTCACCGGTCACCGTGCCGCTCGTGCAGCGGGTCAAGGGCGACCACTCGGCGCTGGTCGGGCCGCTGATCACCGAGGCGGCCATGGACGGCGACCCGGCCGCGGTGGAACTGTTCCACGAGGTCGGGCGCTGGCTCGGGATCGGCCTGGCCAACCTGGCCGCCGCGCTCGACCCCGGGCTCTTCGTGATCGGCGGCGGGGTATCGGACGCGGGCGACCTGCTGCTGGCACCGGCGCGCGAGTCGTTCCGGCGCACCCTGACCGGCCGGGGCTTCCGGCCGTTCGCCTCGATCGTGAAGGCCGCCCTCGGGCCGGAGGCGGGACTGGTCGGCGCGGCCGACCTGGCCCGCCGGGAAACACAGACGGGATGAGACCGACGTGACCGAGCCGGGACCCCGGATCCGTGTGCTGACCTGGAACGTGCGGCATCTCCAGGGCGATCCGCTGGCCGTGCACCGGGTGGTGCGGGCCGCGGACCCCGACGTGTTCTGCCTCCAGGAAGGCCCCCGGGTGCCCGGCTCGCACCGTCAGTTCACCCGCCTGGCCCGGGACTGCGGCCTGCACCTGCTGGAGGGCGGCCGGGCGGCCGGTAGCAACGCGCTGATGGTCTCCGGCCGCATGCGCGCCCAGGACGTGGCCGCGTTCACCTTCCCGCTGGGGCACTGGCGCGACAACCGCCGCGGCGCGGTGCTGGCCACCGTGCAGCCGCTGATCGGCGGCCCGGCGCTGCGCATCGCCTCGGTGCACCTGCCCACCGACCAGGCCACCCGGCTCGGGCACGTGCGCTCGCTGTCGCGTCAGCTGCGCGACTTCGGTTTGCCCCCGGTGCTGGCAGGCGATCTGAACGAGCCGCCCGGCGGGGAGTCCTGGCAGGCCCTGGAACCGCTGGTGTCGGACCCGGCGCCGGACGCGCCGGTCACCTACCCGACGTCCTCGCCCCGGCGCCGGATCGACGCGGTCCTGACCGGGCGCGGCATCGAGGTGCTGGAGTACGGCGTGTGGCAGGCGGCCGAGCGGGACCTGCGGCTGGCCAGCGACCACCTGCCGGTGGTGGCCGAGCTTCGGGTCGGCTCAGGGGTCAGCTAAGGGTCGGCCACGGGGTCGGCTAGACCACGGCGCCGTCGTCGCCGTCGTCATCGCGGTGCTTGGGCATGCGGGCGACGAGGGTGACGAAGCCGCCGGCGAAGGCGGCGAGCGCGACCAGGATGGCCAGTTGCGGTGGGCGCCAGGCGATCACCGAGATCAGCAGGAACAGCGGGCCCCCGATGACAGCGGCCCAGGCCAGACGGCCCAGGGTGTCGCCCCGGGGCAGTGGCGGCGGCTCCGGCGGCTCGAACCGGTGCTCCGGCTCGTCGGCGGGCGTGTAGTCGCGGGGGCCGGAGCCGCGCAGCTCGGAGGGCAGCTGGTCCGGGTCGAACTCGTCCAGCGGGCCCAGGTCACGGATGCCCTGACCGCCGGGCAGCGGGTCCTCACCGGCGAACTCCCAGTCGGTGCCCCACTCCGAGCCACGCATCCGGCCGGGGGTGGGAGGGGCGGCGGTGCCGGTCTCGTCGTCCTCGTAGTGGCGACGCGCCTCGGCGGCCTCCTCGGCCGTGGGCCAGGCGGTGGGCGGTTCCTCGCCCCAGCCGGCCACGATCTCGGCGAAACGGGCCTCGATGTCGAGGTTCTCGGCGTCACCTGGGGTGTTCCCGGGCCCGCCGGGCGAGCCGTCGGGCGTCCCGGCGGAGGGGCCGGCCGGCGAGTCGCCGGACGCGCCGCCGGATGCGCCGGGGGGTGTCGTCGCGCCCGGGGTGCCACCGGGCGTCCCGCTCGCCGAGCCACCCGGAGACCCCGGTGAGCCGGGCGTCCCGGTCACCTCGGGCGTCCCCTCGGTGGACCGGCCCGTGGAGGACGACCGGGTGGGGTCGGCGCCGGTGTCGCCGTCGTGGTCGGGCACGTCGCCGGTGGTGCTCATCGCAGAACCGCCACGTCGGTGCGGGAGGAGTTCACCCGGTCGAGGATGAGAGCGCTGCTGCTGGCCGGCACGACATGGTCCTCGTTAGGGCGGAAGAGCAGCAGGGGCTGGCTCACCGCGGGCAGGTCCGCGACCACCGTGCGGTAGCCACGCAGCATCGAGTGTAGGGCGTGGGAGGGAATCCGGTCATGGTCATCCCCGACCACGCCGGGCCCTACCACGTCGTTCCCGCCGGGCGGGAGCCGCCGCGGAACCGGGAGGGCGCGCAGACCGCGGTCTTCCGGCCGCACCGCCGGGTTGACGAGGATCACGCCGTCGACCCCCGGCAGCGGGCCGTGCCGCGGGGCCGGTTGCCGGGCCGGGGCGCCGTGGGCGAAGGGCTCGGCTCCCGCACGGACGGTCACGGCGGCTCCTCGTCGATCGTCGAACTCCAGCGCCATCGTTACATGAGGAGGGGGAGTTATCGAGGGGTCTGGCGAATCCGGCCGAAAGGGCGGGTGCGACCGCTCACGTCATGCCCTCGTCACGTCGCCGCGCGCGCCGACGGACCGGTCAACTATGGACGAATCGGACTTGACGCGGACGCATCTTGGCGGTCGGGCCCATGACAATGGATAGTGTGCTCCGGCCGGGCGAGGCGTCGCCGGGCCCGCCGGGTCGCGGTGGCCCGGTTGCGCACGTGCGCGCTGGCACGCGGTCAAGGAGGTGTCGATGCTCTACTGGCTGCTGCGGCGCATACTTCTCGGACCTCTCATCCGAGTGCTGTACAAGCCGTGGGTGAAAGGCCTGGAGAACGTTCCGAAGAAGGGGCCGGTCATCCTGGCCAGCAACCATCTCTCGTTCTCCGACCATTTCTTCCTGCCCCTGCACGTGAACCGGAAGATCACCTTCCTGGCCAAGGCCGAGTACTTCAACGGCCGGGGCGTGAAGGGCCGGCTGACGGCCATGTTCTTCCGTGGCGTCGGGCAGATCCCGATCGAGCGCGCCGGGGGCCGGGCCTCCGAGGCGGCTCTGCGCACCGGGATGAAGGTGCTCGACAAGGGTGAGCTGCTCGGCATCTACCCGGAGGGCACGCGCTCGCCGGACGGCCGGCTGTACCGCGGCCGCACCGGGGTGGCCCGGATGGCTCTGGAGACCGGGATCCCGGTGATCCCGGTCGCGATGATCTCGACCTTCGAGGTGCAGCCGCCCGGCAAGCTGATCCCGCGGCTGCTGCCCAAGGGCGAGGTCGGCGTGGTCATCGGTGAGCCGCTGGACTTCTCCCGCTACGAGGGCATGGCCACCGACCGGTTCGTGCTGCGCTCGGTGACCGACGAGATCATGTACCAGCTGATGGTGCTGTCCAACCAGGAGTACGTGGACATCTACGCGGCCACCATGAAGGAGCGCCTGGCCGCCGCCAAGCGCTCCGGTGCCGACGGGGGCCTGCCCTCCGGGCACGCGGAGCTGTCGGTGACGCCGGGCGGGCACCCCGCCCCGGCCGCCGCCGAGGAGCCCGCCGCCGAGACCGGCAAGAACAAGAAGAAGGACGACGACGCCGCCTGACGGCGCCCGCGGCCCGGCACACACCTCTCGCCCGAGAGGTGTGTGCCGGGCCTCGTCCTGGCCGGAGATCTTCCGGTGCAGGCCCGGTTCCGGCGTGAAACCTGATATCCCGGAAAGGGGTTGCGCTCCCCACGTACTCTTGTCGTCGTGAGCGCCCCACTGCATCCCATCACCAGTGCCGATCTGTACCCCACCAGCACGCCCGACACGGCGGCCGCTGCTCTGGAGGCCGGACTCGACCTGTGGCGTGACCTGCCCGCCGCACAGCAGCCGGAGTGGCCCGACCCGGCCGAGCTCGAGGCTGTCACCGCCGAGCTGGCCTCCGTGCCCCCGCTGGTGTTCGCGGGGGAGTGCGACCTGCTCCGCGGGCAGCTGGCCGCCGCCTCGCGCGGTGAGGCGTTTCTGCTCCAGGGCGGTGACTGCGCCGAGACCTTCGCCGAGGCCACGGCCGACCGCATCCGCAACAAGATCAAGACGATGCTCCAGATGGCCGTCGTGCTGACCTACGGGGCCAGCATGCCGGTGATCAAGCTGGGCCGGATGGCCGGTCAGTACTCCAAGCCGCGCAGCAGCACCAGCGAGACCCGTCAGGGCGTCACGCTGCCGGCCTACCGCGGCGACGCGATCAACGGCTTCCCGTTCGACGAGGCGTCCCGGGTGCCCGACCCGAAGCGGCTGCTGAAGGCGTACCACACCTCCAGCTCCACGCTGAACCTGATCCGCGCCTTCACCAAGGGCGGCTTCGCCGACCTGCGCCAGGTGCACGAGTGGAACCGGGGCTTCGTCAGCAGCCCGGCCAACGCCCGCTACGAGGTGATGGCCCGCGACATCGACCGCGCGATGAAGTTCATGATCGCCGCCGGCGGCGACTCCGACGCGCTGCGCACCGTCGACTTCTGGTCCAGCCACGAGGGGCTGCTGCTCGACTACGAGCGCGCCCTCACCCGCATCGACTCGCGCACCGGCTCGCCCTACAACGTGTCGGCACACTTCGTCTGGATCGGTGAGCGCACCCGTCAGCTCGACGGCGCGCACGTCGACCTGATGTCGCGGGTGCGCAACCCGATCGGCGTGAAGATCGGCCCGACCACCACGCCCGACGACCTGATGCGGCTGGTCGACAAGCTCGACCCCGAGCGCGAGCCCGGCCGTCTCACCCTGGTCAGCCGGATGGGCGCGGGCAAGATCCGCTCCAACCTGCCCGCCCTGGCCGAGACCACGCGGAAAGAGGGCCTGCCGGCCCTGTGGATCTGTGACCCGATGCACGGCAACACGTTCGAGTCGGCGTCCGGCTACAAGACGCGCCGTTTCGACGACGTGATGGACGAGGTGCGCGGCTTCTTCGAGGTGCACAACGCGGTCGGCACCGTCCCCGGCGGGCTGCACGTCGAGCTCACCGGTGACGACGTCACCGAGTGCCTGGGCGGCGCCGAGCACATCGACGACGCCGACCTGGCCAGCCGCTACGAGACGCTCTGCGACCCGCGGCTGAACCACCAGCAGTCGCTGGAGATGGCGTTCCTCGTCGCCGAGATGCTGACCGGCCGCTGATCGTGACCACTCCCGTCGTGGACCTGCGCAGCGACACGCTGACCAGGCCCACCCCCGGCATGGTCGAGGCGATCGCCACCGCGCAGGTCGGCGACGACGTCTACGGCGAGGACCCGGAGATCAACGCCCTCGAGGCGGAGGTGGCGGAACTGCTCGGCCACGAGGCCGGGCTGTTCTGCCCCACCGGCTCGATGACCAACATGCTCGGCGTGCGTGCCCTGGTTCCGCCGGGGCAGGAGGTCATCTGCGACTCGATGGCCCACATCGTGCGCGCCGAGCTCGGTGGGCACGCGGTGTTCGGCCAGGTCACCACCCGCACCTGGCAGAGCGACCGGGGGCTCGTCGACGCCGACGCGGTGCTGGCCATGGCGGTGCCCGACGCCGGGGCCTACTTCGTGTCCACCGCCGCGGTCGCCGTCGAAGACACCCACAACTTCGGCGGCGGCACCGTGCAGTCGGTGCCCGAGCTGCGGCGGCTGCGGGCCGGTGCGGCGGCCCTCGGCCTGGGTGTGCACCTCGACGGTGCCCGGCTGTGGAACGCCCACGTCGCCACCGGCGTGCCGCTGTCCGAGTACGGGTCGCTGGCCGACACGATCTCGGTCTGCCTGTCCAAGGGCCTGGGCGCCCCGGTCGGGTCGGTGCTGGTCAGCACCGCCGACCGGATCGCCGAGGCGCGGGTGTGGCGCAAGCGGATGGGTGGTGGCATGCGCCAGGCCGGAATCCTCGCGGCGGCCGGCCGTTACGCGCTGCGCCACCACGTCACCCGGCTCGGCGACGACCACGCCCGGGCCCACGCCATCGCCGTGGCCCTGGCCGGTGTCGACCCGTCCATCGTGGATCCAGACCTGGTGCGCACCAACATCGTGGCGTCGGTGTGGCCCTCGGCGTCCGCCGCCCAGGCCTTCATCGCCGGGTGCGCCGAGGCGGGCATCCGGGTGGGCTCGGTCGGTTCGCGCGTGGTCCGGCTGGTCACCCACCTCGACATCGACGAGGCCGGCGCGGCCCGGGCGGCCGAGGTGCTGCCCGCCGTCGCCAAGCAGGCGCTCGCGGTCTGATCAATCACGGACGACGCGGGGTCCGTCCGGGCCCGGCGTCGTCCGTCAGTTCGTCGCCGGGTCGTTGCGCAGCCGGCTGTACTGAACCAGGTCGTGCCACGCACCACCGCGGAACTGGGCGCCCCGCAGGAGGCCCTCGCGGGTGAAGCCGGCCTTCTCCAGAGAACGCTGCTCGGCCAGGTTCTCGATGTCGGTGCTGGCCTCGACCCGGTTCACCGTGGTGTGGCGGAACAGCCACTCGCAGACCAGACGCTGGGCCCGGCTGCCGACTCCCTGGCCGCGTGCCGCCGGGGCGATCGCGATGCCGATGTTCAGGGCCTGGCTGCCGCGGTTGGGGCCGTAGTGCACCGGATGCCACTGCACCGCCCCTACCGGACGGCCCGCCACGCAGATCATCAGCGTGCCGTTGTCTTCCCCGAGCAGCCCGTCCACGTCCCAGCGTTCGGGGAACGGGTTCTGCCGTCGCGCCATCGGCAGGAAGTCGCCGTACACCGACTCGTGCTCCGGGTCGTTGCGCCACTGACCGAGCAGGTCGAGGTCCTCCGCGCCGACGGCGCGGAGGGTCACGTGCGCACTCACCAGGTTTTCAGCACGACCGTGGAGCCGACGTCGGCCGGGCCGGTGACGCTCTGCTCGCGAACCGTGTTGGAGAAGCCCCAGCCCTGGTGCTCCACCTTGAACCCGAGTCCCTCGATGGTCGCCTTGGCCTGGTTGATGTCCTGGCCGACCACGTTGGGCACCTCGACCTGGGCGGGAGCCTTGACCACCGTGAGGGTGACCGTGCTCCCCTTGGCCACGGTCTGGCCGTTCGTGGTGACCGCCGGGTCCTGAGCCGTGACCGTGCCGGCGGCGGGAGCGCCGTCGTACGAATCGATCTCGTTGACCTGGACCGTCAGCCCCTTGCTCTCCAGCAGGGCCTTGGCGGTGTCGACGTTCTGGTTCACCACGTTGTCGAGCGTGACCGGCTCGATGCCCTTGCTGATGACCAGCTTGACCTTGCGGCCGGGGGACACCTTGGAGTCGGCCTTGGGCGAGCTGGAGATGACCTTGCCCTCGTCGACGTTCGCGCTGTATTCCTGCGAGGTGGCGCCGACCGCGAGACCGGCGGACTCCAGGGCACTCTTCGCGTCGGCCTCGGTCTTGCCCTTCAGGCTGGGCACGGCCACCATCTCGGGGCCCTTGCTGACCACGATCGTGACGGTGCCGTTCTTCTTCACCTTGCCGCCGCCGGACGGGTCCGACGAGATCACCGTGCCGTTGGCCACGTCGGAGTTGAACTGCTCCTCGACCTCGGCGGTCAGGCCCTGGAGCACGACGACGCGTTGCGCGTCGGCCGTGGACATGCCCGCCACCGACGGCACCCGCACGTAGGAGCCCGGGCCGCCGGTGAACCACCAGACGCCGGTGAGTACCAGGGCCAGCACCACCACAAGCGCGATGACACCGGTGATCACGGTGCGGCGGCCGGTGCCGAAGACGCCGGGCGGCGCCTCCTCCTCGTCGTTGTGCACCTTCAGCCGCGGGACCAGGGACTCCTTGGCCAGGCTGCGGCCCTCGCGCCGGGACAGGGCGCGGGTGGGCTGGTGGCCCTGGGCCGGCGCCGGGGCGGCGCCGGGAGCCGGCTGGTACAGAGCGGTGGCCTCGGAGTCGGTCACCGGCTGGTAGAGCGCGGTGGCCTGGTCGTCGGGGTGGTGCGAGAGCGACAGCTCGGCGCTGCCCGGGGTGACGATGCGGGTCGGCCCGCCGGGGCCCAGGTCGGGCAGGTCGGAGCGGGAGTAGACGGCCGTGGCGTTGTGGCCCGCGGCCGCCACCTGGGTGGCCGGGCCGAACACCTGGGTGGCGTTGCTCTCGTCGGGGGCCGGGGGCAGGTCGTGGCGCAGCACGTCGGCGTCGGCGGCGCGCACGTCGAGCAGCTCCGGCGGCACCGACGCGCGGGCGGCGCGGAACTCGCTGAGCGCGGCGTCGGCGGTGACCGGGCGGTTGTCGGGGTTGGGATCGGTGAGCCGCAGCACCAGCGCGTCGAACGCGTCGGTCAGGTTGGGCGCGATCTGCGTGGGGGTGGGCACCCGCTCGTACACGTGCCGGTAGGCCACCTGGAGCGGGTCGTCGCCGGTGTACGGCTGACGGCCGGTGAGCAGCTCGAACAGGATGATGCCGGCGGCGTAGACATCGGCCCGGGCGTCGGCGTGACCGTGTGCCACCAGTTCGGGCGGCAGGTACGCGACGGTGCCGAGCAGCTCGTCGGTGGCAGCCGTGGCGATCGGCGCGGTGACGGCGGCGGCCAGACCGAAGTCGGCGACCTTGATCCGGCCGTCGTCGGTGAGGACGACGTTCTCCGGCTTCACGTCACGGTGCACGATGCCGGCCCGGTGGGCGGCGCCGAGCGCGCCGAGCACCGGCTCCAGCACCGAGAAGCTCTCGCGCGGAGTCAGCGCGCCGCGCGACGACAGCACGTCGCGCAGGGTGCGGCCGGGCAGGTACTCCATGGCGAGGTAGAGCACGCCGGAGGTCTCGTCGGCGCCCTGGTCGAACACGCCGACGACGTTCGGGTGCGAGAGCCTGGCGGCAGACCGGGCCTCACGGATGAACCGGGTGACGAACTCGGGGTCGTCGGCCAGGTTCTCGTGCATCACCTTGAGCGCGACCTCTCGGTCCAGCCGCCGGTCAACTGCGAGGTAGACCGTGGCCATGCCGCCTCGAGCGATCCGGGACCGGACCAGGTACCGCCCGTCGACCAGTCGGCCGACCAGTGGATCCTGGAGTGTCATGTCCACGATCGGCAGTCTAAGGCCGCCGGGGAGTGACTGGTCCACATCTCCCGGGCCACGACCGTCACACAGGTCTCCACCGCAGCCGGAAAATCGGCTCTGATCAGCGAAAACGCAATTTCAGAGTACGGACGGTCGCGACATAACGCCGGGTGTCCGGAAAAGTGCCGTGACGCCGCACCGAGGCCAGGCCCTGGTAGTAGCCGGCCAGCGCGGTCTGCTCGTCGGCGTGGTGCCCGAGAGCCAGCAGCAGCACCACCCCGGCGGTGATGTTGTCTTTCGTGTCGAGCAGGTCGAGCGGCCGTCCGAGCAGCTCACCGGCCCAGGCCCCGGCCGACGGCAGCACCTGCATGACCCCGATCGCGTTGGCCGGCGACACCAGGCGGTGGTCGAAGCCGGACTCCATCGAGGCCACGGCCAGGGCGAGGGCCGGGTCCAGGCCGAAGTGCACCGCGGTGGCCCGGACCAGGCCGCGCACGGTGGCCCGGTCCGGCACGTCGGCCCGTTCCAGCGCCCGGCGGTTGGCCGCGGCGGCCCGGGTGACGGCGGCCGGGTAGGAGCGGTGCGGGAGATCGCCGGCGGGCAGCACCTCGCCGCGGCGGGTGCGCCGCCGGCGCGCGGCCTGCTCGCGGGTGGTGTCCGGCTCCCGCCCGGAACCCGGTTCCCGCCCGGAACCCGGCTCACGGGTGGGGCCCGGCTCGTGGGCTGGGGTCCGCTCGGCGGCGGTGTCGGGGGGCGGTGGTCCGGCGGTCCGTCTTCGGGGCCGGGGGTGCAGGGCGAGGGCCGGCAGCCGGACCAGCTGCCCGGCCTTCAGCGCGGCTCCGGGGCGCATCCCGTTCGCGGCCAGCACGGCGCGCCCGGAGCAGCCGGCCAGCCGGGCCACAGCCTCCAGGTCGTCGCCGGGCTTGACCCGGTAGGCCAGGGCCGGAGCGTCGCCGGCGTCGACCGGGTGCAGGCCGGTGGCCGCGGCCCGGCGCCGGGCCAGGCTGTTCTCGTCCGGGTCGGCCGCGACCAGGGCGGCCAGCAGCACCCGGGGAGCCGCGGTGCGCAGCGCGGCCGTGGGCGGGGCCGGCGGCAGCGCCGGCAGGTGCGGGATCGAGTCCGGTGTCGTGCCCGGCCGGCCGAGCAGGAACAGGGGGGCCGGCGCGGGGGCCGGCGGCGCCGTGGGTGACGGCAGGCCGACCAGCGTGGTCAGGCGGGTGCGGCGCAGCAGCAGCTGAACACCCGGGCCGGGGCGCTGGGCGCGGTGCCGGGGTGCGGCGGGAGCGTGCGGTGGGCGGGGTCTTTCGTCGTCCACCAAGGGGTTGCCGAGCGGGAACGGCGCGGGACCGGCAGGACCGAGGGGACCCGGCGAGGTGCCGAGGAACGGGTCGGTCATGGGCCGGTGCATCCTCTCGGTCTCGATCGGGGCGCGGGCCATGGATGGGCGCGCGCGGATCATTGTGCAACAGAGAGTAGGCAATTAGCGACGACCTGTGACCTGGGCATGTCTCGAACTGTCGGTGGGACGTGGCACGCTGGTTCTTGTGTCAGACACACCCCAGAAAACCAGCGACGTGCTCAGTGACGGCCCCGAGGGCGAGCGGGTCTGGCTGCCGCTGCCCGACGTGGCCGAGCAGCTCGGCATCGACTTCGGCAAGGTCCGCCGCCTGCTCCAGGAGCGGGTGCTCATCGGCATGCGCCGCGGTGAGCGCAAGATCATGTGCGTGCCGGCGGAACTGCTGAAAGACGGCGCTCCGCTGCCCGACCTCCAGGGCACCCTCGTGGTGCTGGCCGACTCCGGCTTCTCCGACGAGGAGGCGCTGCGGTGGCTGTTCACCGACGACGACTACCCGGGCACCCCGGTCGACGCCCTGCGCACCGGCCACCGCAAGACCGAGGTGCGGCGCCGGGCGCAGGCTCTGGCGTTCTGACGGGCGTTCCCTAGGAGGGCGCGTTCCCGGCCGGCGCCTTCTCCGAGTCGTCGGCGGCCACCGCACCCCGGTGCGTCCGCCGGGCCTGACGGGCCCGGCGGGCCGCCGGCAGCGCCACCGCCAGCCGGCGCGGCAGCGACACCGAGGCGCGCTTGGTGAGCACCTGGTAGTCGATCTTCTCGACCGCGTCCAGGATCTCCGAGTACAGCGTGTACGCGGTGCGCATGCAGTCCTGCGAGGTCGGGTGCAGCATCGCGATGCCCGGCTCGGCGAACGCGTACAGCCGCCGGGTGCGCTCGATCTCGAACTTCAGCAGCTCCCGCACCATCGGGGTGACCACGCCGCCGCCCAGCGCCTCGCGGGTCACGCCGAAGCTGTCCAGGTCTTCCTGCGGCAGGTACACGCGACCCCGTTGCAGGTCCTCGCCCACGTCCCGGATGAAGTTCGACATCTGGAAGGCCTCGCCCAGCGCCCGGGCCCGGGCCGCCGCCTCCGGGTGCTGCGGCTCGAGGATCGGCAGCATCTGAAGGCCGATCACCGCCGCCGACCCGAACATGTACTGCTCCAGGTCTGCGTAGGTCTGGTAGCCGGTGATCGTGCCGTCCATCGCCATCGACTCGAGGAACGCCTCGATGTGCACGCGAGGGATCTGCCAGCGCCGCATCGTGTGCAGCATGGCCACAGCGGCCGGGTCGTCGGGCACCGGCCCGCCGGACAGCGCCTGGAGGAACTCGTTGCCCCAGGTCTCCAGTGCCGCCGGGTCGGGTGCCACCAGCGAGTCGACGAACTCGTCGGCGGAGCGGGCGAACCCGTACAGCGCCCACACGTACGGACGCTTCTCCGGCGGCAGCAGCATCGACGCCAGGTAGTAGGTCTTGCCGTGCTCCGCGTTGAGGCGGCGGCACGTCTCGTAGGCCGCCCGCAGCTTCAGATCACCGATCCTGGCCGCATCCAGGGCCTGGTCGCTCACCCGCGACATCCCGCCTCCAGCCTGATTGTCACTACCGTCACATCCTGTTTCCGGAGATTAACGCCGACCGGCGCCGTCAGCCACGTCGTGCCACCCGAAGCGGCTCCGGCAGCCCTTCCAGGTTGTTCAGCGTCACCTCGAAAAGCCGCTGCTGGAGCCGCGCCACGTCGTTCACCACGGCGGTGCGGGTGTCGAGCAGGTGCCCGGTGAGCTCGCCCAGCCGCCCGCCGAGAGCCGGGTCGCCCACCGGCACGCCCCACCCGGACCGGTCGATGTCGTGCAGGAAGTGGCCCGGTTCGGACCGCGAGATCAGGCTGACGAACGGGGTGCCGCAACCGAACGGGATCGTCGCGGCGTGCCCACGCATGCCCACCACCAGGGCGGCCCGGCGGTGGAGCAGGTGGATCCGGTCGACCGGGAGGTCGTACAGCGGGATCACCGGCAGGCTCAGACCGTGTTCGCGGCGCAGGTCGACCACGAAGCTCTCGTCGTCCACCGTATGGGCCACGTACCGCACCTCGGCGCGCTGCCGGGTCTCCAGGATCCAGTCCCGCATCCCGGCCAGGAACTGCCCGTAACCCTCGCCGGACCGGTCGGGAGCACAGTTCAGCAGCACCGGGCCGGCCTCGCCGAGATCGCCCGCGTTCTCCTGAGGGGATGTCTGGGCGGAGGCTCGGGTGGTGCCGGTCAGCCGGGACAGGACCGTGGTCGGGCAGGGCTGCCAGACCACCCGGTCGGCCAGCTCGCCGGGTAGCAGGTCACGCACCCGTTCCACCGAGTCGCGGTGACGCAGGCCGACGAAGGCGGAACTCCCGACCAGCGTCCTCAGGGAGGCGCCGAACCGGTCACCGTCGAACTCCCGCCCCGCGGAGGTGTGGTGGCCGACACCCCAGACCACCAGCGGAACCGTGATCCGGCGCAGCATCTCGTCGCTGATGTTCCACTGCCAGCCGGAGTTCCCGTTCGGCGCGGAATCGGGACGGAACAGCCCGCCGCCGCCGAGCACCAGCCCGTCACCGGCGTTCACCTGGGCCAGCCGCTGCTCGTCGAACAGCTGGTGCACGTGCAGGTTCCACCAGCGAGGGTACGAGACGCCCTGCTTCAGAGCCTGTTTCGACAGGCCCTTCGGAGGGCGGGGGCGGTACTCCAGGTCGAAGCAGCGCCGCACCGCGTCACCCAGCACCAGGTCACCGGCGTCGCCGTGCGGGTCGGCATGGACGGCCGCGTGCGCGACCAGGCCGGCTGTGTCGCCCAGCGCGTTCCCGGCACTCTCCGCGGACTCGTTGCGGCGCAACTGGATCCGGCTCGCGCGGCTGCCCGGGTCGAGACGCAGTCCGTCGGTCGCGTACTCCCGGCCGCGCACGTGGTCGTGCCGGATCCAGGCCACCTCCGCCAGCGTCGCCAGGGCGGTCACGGCCTGCTCGTCGTCGGCGCTCGCGAGCAGCAGGTGGGCGTTCGCGGCGTCGTAGTCGGAGACCGCGGCCAGGCTGAGGCCGGCCTCGAGATGCTCCACGGCGGAAGCGGTTGCCTGGGTCACCTCGCGAGCCGACCGGGCCGCCTCGGCGAACCGTCCCTCCTGGCGCAACCGGTTCAGGCGCCCGGCCCGTTCCGTCGGTTCATGGACGACGGGAGGCTCCTGACCGGCCCGGACCACGGGCAGGTCCTGGCGCAGGTCGTCACCGGGGCGGGCGCTCATCGCACTCCGATCGCGTACTCGTCGAGCTGTTCCAGACGGGGGGTGAGCCAGGCCAGTTCGGCGGCGGCGAAGTCTTCCTCCGGGCGGAATCCGAACAGGTCCACGGTGTCGCACACCGCGAGCACGTCGAGCAGCCGGATCAGCTGGTAGGCGTCCCGGGGCTCCTCGTCCGGCGTGTCGCCCGGGATCTCGACGGGCCGGTGCAGCGACTTCTCCGCTACCGCGTGCTGCCGGCCCGGAACCAGCCGGCCGCGGACCGCCGTCACCCAGTCCCGCGGTTCGTCGGCCAGGATCATCCGCAACCAGGCCTGGGCGTTCCAGCCGTCGATCGCGTCGTGCCGGATCACCTGGAGGTCGGTGCGGGTTCCGGCGTCCCGTGCGGTGTTCCGGGGCGGGCCGAACCGCACCACCACGTCGTAGTCCTCCACCCGGCCGCCCAGTCCGCTGCCGTGCAGCCGTGGGGTGTGCGGGCTGACCAGGCACACCCTGCTGCCCGTCAGCCGCTGCCGCAGGTCGTTCAGGCGCAGCACGGTCAGGTCGCGGGCCGGGTCCTCGTCCAGCGGGGGTGGCACCAGCGCGACCTCGCGCCGCCAGCGGACGGCCAGGTGCAGCACGTCCTGGGTCAGGGGCGAGGTCAGGTCGGTCACCGGCATCCTGGTCATCGCGGCGGCCAGGCCGGCCACCGCCTCGTCGCGCACCGGGCCGGGAGTGGGCTCGAGCAGCAGGTCGCGCAGGTCCGCGGCGGTGCCGGGCAGTGGGGCGCCAGCCCTCAGGGCGGTGTCGAGCGCTGTGGCCAGCCGCAGGCGCAGGTCGTCGAGATCCTCCAGCCGGCGCAGGCGTTCGCGCACGCCGAGCCGGTCGCCCCGGGTCAGGTTCAGGTACGCCTGATGAGCGCGGACGGCGGTCGGCAGGTCACCGAGCTCCTCCGCGGCGAGGGCCCGCTGCCGCCAGGACGCCCGCGACGCCGGCCGGGCGGCCAGCAGCACCGTGGTGATGTCCAGCGTCAGGTCCGGCGCCTCGGCCCGGGCCAGCTCGGCGCACCGCAGCAGCTCGTCGACCAGCTTCGGCACCGCCTCGGCCCAGCTGCGTTCCCCGGAGGTGATCGCGGCCGCCCCCGGTGTGCGCATCATCTTCTGCACGTCGCCCGCGATACCGGTCAGCTGGGCCCGCACCGGGCGCGGCCGGTGCGCGAGCGTCTCCGGCTCGGTCCAGGTGGTGATCGCCCGCAGCAGCGGGCGGTTCACCGTCGCCGCCACCTGGGCGTGCCGGGCGGCGGTCTCGGCCAGTTCGCGGGCCTGGCGCTCGGCCTCCCGGCGGGCCAGGCGGCGTTGCTCGGACGCCTCGGTCACGGCGTCGACGATGGCGGTCGGGGTCAGACGGGTGAGGCGGCTCAACGGGCGTCCTCCGGCGGTGGATCGGTGGGGCAGGCTGACGCCGAGACTACATGGGTGATCAAGCAGACACGCTATGTCACCAGAACCGGCGTCATCGCCAGGCCCTCGACGCGTACACCGGGTCCGGCCCGGTGATCCGCTCGGCCGCCAGCCGCCCGGACACCAGCACCATCGGCACGCCGACACCCGGCTGCGTGCCGGAACCGGTGAACACCACGTTCTCGCCCCACAGGTTGCCCGGGCGGAACGGGCCGGTCTGGAAGAACGAGTGCGCGGCCGCGAACGGCGCGCCCCGCTCCATGCCGCGGTCCGCCCAGTCCTGCGGCGTGGTGACGTCTTCCACCTCGATCGAGTCGCCGAAACCGGGGTAGTGCGCGTCCAGCTGCGACAGCACGTGCTCGCGGTAGACCGGCCCGAGTCGCTTCCAGTCGATCGGCGCGTCCAGATTCGGCGTCGGGAACAGCACGTAGTAGATCTCCCGGTTGGCCGGAGCCAGCCGGGCGTCCGACGCCGTCGGGTTGGTCACCAGGAACGACGGGTCGCTCATCAGACGGCCGGACAGCAGCTCGTCGAACACGCCCTTCCAGGCGCCGCCGAAGTGGATGTTGTGGTGCGCGGCCCCCGGCCAGTTCTGCCGGGTGCCGGCCAGCATCAGGTAGCACGACGGCGAGTACTTCAGCCGGCGCACCCGGAACGGGCTGCGCCCCAGGAGGTCACGATAGGCGACGGGAAGATCGGGATTGAGGACGACGACGTCGGCCGGGATCCGCTCGCCGTTCGCGGTGTGCACGGCCACGGCCCGCCCGCCGGAGTGCTCCACCGAGGTCACCTCGGTGCCGTAGCGGAACTCCACGCCGTGCCGTTTGGCCGCCGCGGCCATCGCCGTCGGCACGGCCGCCATCCCGCCGGCCGGGAAGTACACCCCGGCCACCGAGTCCATGTAGGCGATCACCGCGTACAGCGCCAGGGCGTCGTACGGCGACAGGCCGGCGTACATCGCCTGGAACGAGTAGATGCGCTGGGTGCGGTCGTCTTTCAGGTACTGGTTCACCTTCGGCGCCAGGCGCCGGAACCCGCCGATCGCGGCCAGCCGGGCCAGGTTCACCGACACCAGGTCGAGCGGGGAGTCGATGTTGCGGTCGATGAAGTCCCGCATCTCGTAGCGGTACAGCTTCGACACGAACCGCACGTAGCGGCGGAAGCCCGCCGCCTCGTCCGGGCCGATCGCCGACTCGATCTCGGCGGTCATCCGGTCCACGTCGGAGTGCACGTCGATGACCGAGCCGTCCTGGAACGTGGTGCGGTAGAGCGGTTCCACCGGCTTCAGGTTGAGCCAGTCGGACATGTCCTCGCCGAGCGCGTCGAAGCAGTCCGCGATCAGGTCGGGCATGGTCAGCACGGTGGGGCCGGGATCGAAGCGGTACTCGCCGTTCCCGCCCGGTGCGGGAACCGCGCGCAGCGCGGCGCGGCCGCCGGGCACCAGGTCGCGTTCCAGCACGATCACCTGGCGGCCGGTCCGGGCCAGGCGCATCGCGGTGGACAGCCCGGCCAGCCCGGCGCCGACGATGACCACGGTGTCGGTGGGGCCGGTGACGGTGCGCGGGCCGCGGCCGATCCGGCCGGGCAGCAGGGCCACCGGGTCGAAGCGGTTGCCCCGCCCGAGGGTGTTGGGAGGAAGGTTCATCGAGGGCACCGGCGTCACCGGGTCCGGGCGGTCGCGGCCACGACCAGGCCGTTGAGTACGTCGCGGGCCGGTCCGTCGGCGAGATCGGCTCCGGCGAGAGCGGATTCGGCCCGGGCCGAGGCGGAGGCGATCATCCGCTCGATCTCGACGACCGCGCCGCTGTCGACGATGATCTGGCGCAGCGTGGCCACGCCGGCCTCGTCCAGCGCCGGGTCGCCGAGCAGCTGGTGCACGGTCTGTGCCTGCGCCGGGGTGCAGTGCTGGAGGGTGCGCCCGACCAGCACGGTGCGCTTGCCCTCACGCAGGTCGTCACCGGCCGGTTTGCCGGTGGTGGCCGGGTCGCCGAAGACGCCCAGCACGTCGTCCCGCAGCTGGAACGCCTCACCCAGCGCGAGGCCGAACTCGGAGTAGACGGCCAGGAGCTTGTCGTCCGCACCGGCCGCGCTCGCGCCGATCAGCAGCGGGTGCTCGACCGAGTACTTCGCGCTCTTGAACCGGATCACCCGCAGCGCCCGGTCGACCATCGCCACCGGGTCCCGCTCGGGCAGCACCTGGCTGATCACGTCGAGGTACTGGCCGCCCAGCAATTCGGTGCGCATCGCGTCGAACACCGGCCGGGAGCGGCCCAGTTCGTCCGGGGTCAGGCCGCTGGCCGAGAACAGCTCCTCGGTCCAGACCAGGCACAGGTCGCCGGACAGCACGGCCCCCGCCAGACCGAACGCCTCGGAGGCGCCGTTCCAGCCGTTCGCCGCGTGCAGGGCATCGAAGCGCTTGTGCACGGCGGGCATCCCACGGCGCAGGTCGGAGGCGTCGATCAGGTCGTCGTGGATCAGCGCGGCGGCCTGGAACAGTTCCAGGGCGGCGGCGGCCCGCACCACGGAATCGGTGTTCTCGCCGCCCGCGCCGCGCCAGCCCCAGTAGAGGAAGGCCGGGCGCAGCCGCTTGCCGGCGCTGGTCATGGTCGAGATCGTGTCGACGATCTGCTGGCACTCCGGGGCCACCTCGGTGAGCACGGCCGAGCGGGTCGTCAGGAACTCCCGCAGGGCCGTGTCCACGCGCTCCCGGAGATCCTCCACCTGGAGGGGATGGCCGGTTGCGAGCGACGTCATGCTGACGGAACCTCTTTCATGCCTGCTCGGCCCCTCGCGGTCGGGGGGACGCGTGGGGCCCGGTCCGTCGGGGGCCGGGGGGACCACCCTCTCAGGTCTGCGTCACCGTTGCCCGTCGGTAGGGTCTTCGGTCCGGGTACTGGGTCCTGGTCTGCGCCGCTTCGTCCCTGGAATCTCGTTCTCCTGGCCGGGTTCGCGCGGCCGGCGTCGTCTCCTGGTGGCCCGCCCCCTGGGGTCGGCGGCGGTGGAACCGTAAGCTCGTGCCCATGGCTCCGGAGCGACCCGCCCTGCACGACCGGCTGAGCGACCTGATCGCGGCGAAGCGACCCTCGATCTCGTTCGAGTTCTTCCCGCCGAAGACCGACGAGGCGGAGGCGACGCTCTGGCAGTCGATCCGGCGGCTGGAGCCTCTGAACCCGACGTTCGTGTCGGTCACCTACGGGGCCGGTGGATCGAGCCGGGACCGCACCACCCGGGTCACGCAGCGCATCGCGCAAGACACCACGCTGACCCCGATGGCCCACCTGACCTGTGTCGGCGCCAGCCTGAGTGACCTGCGGGGCGTGATCGCCGACTACGCCGCCGCCGGCGTGCGCAACGTGCTCGTGGTGCGGGGCGACCCGGCCGGTGGCCCGCGCGCCGAGTGGGTGCAGCACCCGGGCGGTCCGCGGTACGCGGTCGAACTCGTCTCGCTGGTGCGTGAACTGGGCAATTTCAGTGTCGGCGTGGCCGCCTTCCCCGATGTGCACCCGGCCAGCAGCGACCTGGACGCGGACGCCCGGGTGCTGGCGATGAAGGCCGAGGCAGGGGCCCAGTTCGCGATCACCCAGATGTTCTTCCGGCCGGAGGCCTACTTCGAGCTGGTCGACCGGGCGGCCGCGCTGGGGTGCACCATCCCGATCATTCCCGGCGTCATGCCGGTGACGAACGTGAAGCAGGTCGAGCGGATCGCCGAGCTCACCGGTGTCTCGCTGCCGCCCGGGGTGGTCGACCGGTTGCACGCGGTGGCCGGGGAGCCGGCGGCGGTGCGGCAGGTGGGGGTCGGGATCGCCACCGAGCTGTCCCGGGCGCTGCTCGACGGCGGGGCGCCGGGCCTGCACTTCATCACGATGAACCGCTCGACGGCCACGCTCGAGGTGGCCGAGGCCCTGGGGCTCACCACCGCGCGCGTCTAGCGTCTTCCTCCAACAGTGGACGACGACGAGCCCGTGCCCCCGCCCCCGTCCTCCCGGGGACGTGGCGTGGAGAGTCACCTCGGCGACTGGTCGGCCCTGCACGGCGGTGCGGCGCCGACCGGGATCGTCGGGATCTGGCTGCGTTTCGTGCATCTGCTGGCCGGGCCGCTGGTGGCGCTGCGGGTCTCGCCGAACCTGATCACCGTGGCCGGGCTGGCGGTGGGGGTGCTGGCCCTGGTGCCGGCCGGCGGCGGTGGCCGGTGGCCGGTGCCGGCGGCGGCGCTGATCGGGTTGTCCGCCCTGCTCGACGGTCTGGACGGGGCCGTGGCCGTGCGGGCCTCCCGGGTGACGCGCGCCGGTGCCCGCCTGGACCAGGTCTGCGACCGGACCACGGAGGTCTGCTTCGCTGCGTGCCTCTGGCTGGCCGGCGGGGCATGGCCCTGGTGCCTCGCTGGTGCGGGACTGGGGCTGGCCCATGAGCTGACCCGGTCGTGGGCCCGGCGCCGGGGGATGGCCTCGATCGGGGTGGTCACCGTGTCGGAGCGCCCGACCCGGGTGCTGGTGGCCGCGATGTTCCTGCTGGCGGCCGGGATCTATCCGGACTCGGCCTGGGCCACCGGCGGGGCCGTGGTGATGACGCTGGCCGGGGCGGTCGGGCTGGGACAGCTGCTGGTCACGGTGCGGCGGGCGCTGGGCAACGAGCGGGGCCCGGAGGGCTAGCCCGGCCGCTGGTGCGGTGCGGGCGCCTGCCTGCCGATGGGGCGCCGGTTCCCGGCGGGGTGTGCCCACCGGTCACGCCTTTCCGATCATGTCGGTGACGATGGAGGCCGACAGCCCCACCAGGGGCAGCCCACCACCCGGGTGCGACGATCCGCCGACCAGGAACAGCCCGGGAACCGGGCTGCGGTTGGCCGGCCTCAGGAACGCGGACCGGGCACCGTTGCTGCTGGAGCCGTAGATCGCCCCGCCGGTGGACCGGGTGTCGCGTTCCAGGTCCGCCGGGGTGCGGATCTCCTTCCAGAGCAGGCGTTCCCGCACGTCCAGGCCTCGGGAGGCCATCACCGCCAGAATCTTCGTGGCGTACGACTCGGCGAGTCCGGGGGCGTTCCAGTCCAGGCCGGTGCCCGGTTCATGGCGGGGGGCGTTGACGAGGACGAACCAGGCCTCGTGGTCGTCGTCCGGGCGCAGCGCCGGATCGTCGGGCGCGCTGACGTAGACCGTGGGATCGGGCACGGGGGAAGGCTTTCCGGCCTGGGGCCCGGTGCCGAACACGTGGTCGAACTCGGCGTCGTAGTCGGCCGGGAAGAGGACGGTGTGGTGCCGCAGCCCGGGTGTGCGGCCACGCAGGGCCAGCAGCATCACGAAGCCGGAGAGCGAGGGGGAGGCCTTGCGCAGGGCCCGTCGCGCCCCGCGTCCCTCGGGCCCGGGCAGCAGATCGCGGTAGAGGTGGGCCGCCTCCACCCCGGAGACCACCACGTCGGCGGGCACGGTTTCCCCGCTCTCCAGCCGCACCCCCTCCACCTTCGGTGCGGCGAGCACCCTCTCGACCGGCGCGGAGGTGCGGATCTTGACCCCGTGTGACACCGCCCGGTCGGCGATCGCGGCGCCGAGCTGCCACAGGCCGCCGGGGATGTACCAGGAGCCGAACGCGTGCTCCACGAACGGCACCGTGGCCAGCGCGGCCGGCGCCCGGCGTGGGTCCGAGCCGGTGTAGGTGGCGTAGCGGTCGAGGAACATGCGCTGTTCCGGTGCCGACAGGTACTTGCGGCCGAGCCCCCGCAGGCTGAGCCACGGGGCCACCGTGCGCACGTCGGCGGGATGGCGCGCCAGCCCGGCCAGGGTGCGCGCCCCGTCGAGAGGGGACTCCAGGAAGGGGTTACGGGTCAGGTCCCAGATCTGGGTGGCGCGCCGGTGGAAGGCCGTCCAGTCCTGCCCCGCCCGCTCGCCCAGGGCCTGGGCCCAGGCCCGGGAGACGCCCGTCGGCCCGTCGTTCGGGACGTCCAGGGTGAGCCCGCCGGGAAACCGGTAGTGGCAGGCCGGGTCGAGCGGTGCCAGCTCGAGCACGTCGTCGAGTGGCGCGCCGGTCTTCAGGAACAGGTCGCGATAGACCGCGGGCAGGGTGAGCAGGCTGGGCCCGGTGTCGAAACCGAATCCCTCCCGCCGCAGCAGCCCGAGCTTGCCCCCGATCTGCCCGGCCTGTTCCAGCACCGTGACCTGATGCCCCAGCGCCCCGAGCCGGGCCGCGGCCGACAGCCCGCCGAGCCCGGCACCGACCACCACGACCCTGGCCATCTCAGTGTCCTTCCACCGGACGGGCGCCGCCCCCGACGGGCCGCCCGCGCCAGGACAGCTCACCGCGGCGCCGGGCGCCCAGCGACCGGGAGACGAGCCAGCCGAACACCGCGACGGACGCCGGGTGCGCGAGTGCGTCGGGCAGCGAACGGCCCCCGGTGCGTTCCGCCACCAGGTAACGGCCCAGCACCCCGGCCAGGTAACCACCGAAGCCGGTCAGCGAACCGGTCAGCGCCGCCACGGGCGGAACCAGGTAGACCATTCCCAGGCCGGCGACCACGGCCCCGGCGCCGGCCCTGGAACCGAAGGCGGACCAGAGCGACTTGGTGTAGCCGTCGCGCAGTTCCGCCCAGTTGCCGTACATGCGGCAGACCGCCAGACGGGTGCCGTCGACCACTCCGCCCCGGCCTCCGGTCGCCTTCACGGCCCGCAGCAGCGCGAGGTCGTCGAGCACGGCCCCGCGCACCGACGGCGCCGCGTGACCGCCCGCCGCCCGGTAGGCCTCGGCGTCGACCACGAGGAACTGGCCGTTCGCCGCCCCCAGGCTGGCCCGCGGCGAGCGCTCGGCCAGGGCCAGTGGCAGGGTGGTGAGCCACGACCACTGGAGCAGCGGCTGCACCAGCCGCTCGGCCGGGCTGCCGGTCAGCTGCCGCGGGTACGGCGAGACCAGTTGCAGTTCATGCTTTCTGAGCAGGTTCACGGCCGAGGCCAGGGCGTGCGGGGAGAACCGGACGTCGGCGTCGACGAACACCAGCACCGATCCGCTCGCCACCTCGGCCCCGGCGTGGCAGGCGTTCGGCTTGCCCAGCCAGCCCTGCGGCGGCTCGCCCGCGTCGATCACCCGCACCCGTGGGTCGTCGCCGGCGGTGGCGCGCACCCGCCCGGCCGTGCCGTCGGTCGAGCCGTCGTCGATCACGACGATCTCCAGGTCGGGAACCCGGATCTGGTCGAGCAGCGAGGCCAGGCACGGTGCCACCCGGGCCGCCTCGTCGCGCACCGGCAGAAGCACGGTGACCCGCTCGCCGGTCTCCGCCGGGTCGTGTGCGGGCTGGCGCAGCTCCCGCAGATTCAGCGCCGTGTGTACCGTCAGCCCGGCCGCGGCCAGACTGCCCAGCCGCACCAGCCCCCGCCAGACGCGGCGCGCCGTTCCCCGTTTCGTCACTGTTCCCCGCCGATCCGTGCCGTCGTGTGTCTGGTGCCGTCCTGCGTCGTGTCGTGCGTCGTGTCGTGTGCCGGCTCTTCTGCCTGCCCGGTGCGGGCCGGGATCAGCCGCAGCAGGTAGGGCAGCACGGTCAGCCCCATCACCACCCCGCCGTAGAGCGCCACCCACGGCCGGCCGAAGAAGAACAGGTTGGCCACCGCCGACCCGAGCCAGGTCCAGGCCAGGACCGATGCCGCGGGCCACTCCCAGTTCTCCCGCCGGGCCGGCCGGGCCGGCAGAGTCAGGTCGAGCGCGGCGATCATCACCACCGCGACCAGGAACCAGCCCGCGAAGTTCGTCAGCGGAATGCCCGGCACACCAGGCAGACCCGGGTGCGGATGAGCGAAACGCCAGGCGTTCTGGGCGGTCATCTGCGGGTCGAGGTAGAGGTCCCAGGAGCCCAGCGCGATTCCGCCGACCAGAGCGGTGCGCGCGGTCGTGAGCAGCCGCCCGGAACGTGCGCCCGGCCGGGCGGCCAGGCGACGACCCAGCAGCAGGGCCGGATAGGCGATCATCGTCCAGGCGATCGGGACCAGGGCCGGCACCCCGGCGATCCGTGGGCCCAGCCGGTCGGTGTAGAGGTACTCGCCGAACGGGTAACCCGTGTGCACGCCGACGGTCTCGGCCGCCAGCCCGATGCCGCCCGCCACCAGAACCAGCAGCACGGCGTGCCCGGGACTCCAGCGCAGGGCCGCGTGCAGCACCCCGGCCGCGGTCAGCAGCAGCACGCTGGCGACCGTGACCACCTGGAGGGCGGCGCCCGACAGCAGCGGATAACTAATCTGGGTGAGCACACCCGCCATCAGGAGGCCGATGACCATCCGGCCGGGAACGTCGGGGGACGCGGCCTGCGCGCTCATCGGTTCCACCCCGATCCCGTGGTGTCTTCGGGCAGCGGGGTGAGGGTGCCGATCGAGTCCGCCCGGAAACCGCCCAGCGTGCCGGTCACTGAGTGCACGGCGAACCGGGCGAAGAGCTCTTCCGCGTACCAGCGTTCGGGATCGGTGCGGCGGACCACGTCGACGTGGACGGGCCTGCGGTAGGCGAAATCGGTGAGCGCGGCGGTGGAGCGCCACAGCGAGAACGTGCCCTGGAGCCCGATCGGTGCCTCACCGATGCCGAGCGCCAGCTCCAGGCCGGCGACCGACGACAGGTCGGCGGAGACCGGTGGCACGGCCCGCCAGAACGACAGCGCACGGGTGGGCCGCAGGCGCGCGCGGGTGATCGAGGCGACCGCCGCGTCGTCCGTCATCGGACGCCCGGCCGGCGCCCCGAACGGTTCGGTGCGTGCCCAGCGACCACGACTGGAGAGCGGGCTCATCGTGATCTCGAGACGCTCGGCGGCGATGTCGCTCCAGCGACGGTGCACCCCGCCGGCCGCGAAGGCGGCGGCGTGCTCCGGGCTTTCCCAGACGGTGAGAAGGCCCCAGTGCCGCGGGTCGGCGTCGCGGAGGGTGAACGTGCGCCCGTCGCCGGTGCCGAGCAGTTTGGCGAACCGGAGCCCGGGCACGGAACGCAGGGAAAGACGGTCGAACCCCATCCGGAGCAGCGCGGACGGCAGCCGGGTGAGTGACACGCCCCAGACGGTGAGCACCACGTAGGTCATGCCCGCCGCACCTCCCGTCTGTCTCTCCCTATCGACTGCCGCAACCCTACGCGGCCCCACCGACAGTCTTGGCCCGGGCGTAATCTGCCCAGGTGACGGCAGAGACCCGGCCCCAGGTGGTGCCCTATGCGATCGGGATGACCGACCGGTTCCGCGGGATCACCGTGCGGGAGGGGGTGCTGCTGGCCGGTCCTCACGGCTGGGGGGAGTTCTGCCCGTTCCCCGAGTACGACGACGCGATCGCCTCCCGCTGGCTGGCCACGGCGGTCGAGGCCTGCACCGTCGGCTGGCCCGAGCCGGTCCGCGACCGGATCCCGGTGAACTGCATCGTCCCGGCCGTCACCCCGGAGCGCGCCGCCGAACTGGTGACGGCGTCCGGCTGTTCCACGGCGAAGGTCAAGGTGGCCGACCGCCCTGGTTCCCTGGCGGAGGACCTGGCCCGGGTGGAGGCCGTGCGTTCCGCGCTGGGGCCGTCCGGGGCGGTCCGGGTGGACGCGAACATGCGCTGGGACGCCGACGAGGCCGTCCGTGCGCTACGCCTGCTGGCCCGTGCCGCGGGCGAGCTGGAGTACGCCGAGCAGCCCTGCCGCACCGTCGAGGAACTGGCCGAGGTGCGCCGTCGGGTGGACGTCCGGATCGCCGCCGACGAGTCCATCCGGCAGGCGGCCGATCCCACCCGGGTGGCGCTGGGGGAGGCCGCGGACGTGGCGGTGATCAAGTGCACCCCGCTCGGTGGGGTGCGGCGGGCGCTGGAGGTCGCGGAGTCGACCGGACTGCCCTGTGTGGTCTCCTCGGCGCTGGAGACCAGCGTCGGCCTGGCTGCCCAGGTGGCGCTGGCCGCGTCTCTCCCCGAGCTGCCGTTCGCCTGCGGGCTGGGCACGGTTTCGTTGTTTCTTGAGGACGTCGTCCGGCCCGGCTTCTCGCTGCGCCCGGAACAGGGATTCATCCGGGTTCCGCGGACCGCCCCGGTTCCCGACCCGGCCCGGACGGCCGCGGTGGAGATGGTCGACCCCGAGCGCAGGGCCTGGTGGTCGGCCCGCCTGGACCGGGCGGTCCAGGGTCTGCCGCAGCCCTCCGCGGCCCCGTTCGGATGGCGCGCGCCGTAGGTTCTCGCGCCGCCGCCACGGTTCACCATCCGTAGATGTGCGGATGCCGAGCGTCGTCGTAACGGCGCCGCATCTGCGGTTGACGCGCTCCCAGGACACCGGTGTACATTCGAATCGTTCGAACATTTGTTCGAATGGGCTCGTCGGGATCGCAGCGCGCCGGCTGTCCCTGGTGAGTAGGTCGGTGACGAGGTGACCTCGACCCCACCTCGTCATCGGCCGTCCCGGTGTCACTTTGCACCGGCCCGTGGAACCGGGGGGATCCACGGGCCGGTGACCGCCCGTCTTCCCCCGGGCCCGGTTGTCCCGCACGGCTTTTAGTGTGGTCTTCCGGTTCAGCGTCAGGTATCAGTCGGCACGTCGGATTCCAGTCGGCAGCGGTAGCGGGAAGCGTAGGTGTTTAACGAAATGGCTCGTCGGGTGAGCGAATTGGTCGATGTCCGGGTCGTTCAGGAAACGGGAGACGCACCGATGGCCTTCCTCTGGCGCGGGCGTCTCTATGTGGTGCGTGAAGTGCTCGGCCACTGGCGTGAGCGCCGCGACTGGTGGTCCACCGCGGCTGCCCGGGCGCTGCACGGGGAGAGCTGGGCGGACGACCGTCCCCCGGCACACGAGAGGCCGTCCTTCGCGGTCTGGTCCGGCGGCTCCGCGGGTTCGTCCGGTGAAATGCCCGGCGGTGTGCCCGGCCCCGTCCCGGACTGGTCGTGCAGGGCGAAAACCTCGGAAGAGCCTGATAAACAGGGAAGTACGGCCTGGCCCGAAGCGGGCCGTGAACATCCCGTCGACAGCGAGTGTGAGGTCTGGCGGGTGGAGGCCAGCACCGGGCGGGCCTTCGGCGCCGGGGTGTACGACCTCTCGTACACGCCGGCCGTGAATCCGTCGGCGGACTCCTGGCGACTGCTCCAGGTCGCCGACTGATCGCCCGCGGCTCCGGGGGTGATCCGTATGGTGGAGCCCGGAAAGTCCTCTGGTTCAGCGAGTTCCGGAAAGCCTTCTCCGGAGGCTGGTCCCTCCCGGGCCACATCCTCGAATCCCGCGCCGCGATCGGCGCCTCCTCCGTTGCAGCCCCTCAGACCGGCTGTGCCCGGCACCGGATCCCCGGTGGGGGCCACCGGGGCGACTCCCGCTCGTCCGTCCGAACGTCCTGAACGTCCTGCCCATGAGGAGGCCGACATGTCGGCGACCACACTGGCCCGGCCGCCCGTCTCGACCGCGGCCCGGATGCTGCTCGACCGTTCCCACTCCGGACTCCGCCAGGCCTGCGCCGCGCGCACCGCCTCGGAGCGCTACGTCACCGCTCACCTCGCCGCTCTGCGGGCGGCGGCCGCGGTCCTCGCCGTCCGCAGCCGTCCGGGAGGCCGGGGCGGCCCCCGCAGCGTCTGGGAGGTCCTGCCCCGGGTCGCCCCCGAACTGGGCGAATGGGCGGCCTATTTCGCCTCCACCGCGTCCCGGCGGGCCGCGATCGACGCAGGCCGTACCGGCGTCGTCAGCGCGGCCGAGGCCGACGATCTCCTGCGTGACGCCGAGGCGTTCCATCATCTGGTCGAGTCCACGCTCGGCCTGCCCTACCAGCAGGTTCTGCCGATGACCCTGCCGAGCTGCGAATGACCACGAGATGCCGCACTCCTTCACCCATCTGCACGTCGCCTCCGGGTATTCACTCCGGTACGGCGCGTCCGACCCGCAACAGCTGGTCGAGCAGGCCGTCGCCCAGGGCCTGACGTCCCTCGCCCTGACCGACCGCGACGGGCTGTACGGCACGATCAAGTTCGTCCATGCCTGCCGGCGCGCCGGTATCACACCGGCTGTCGGGGTGAACCTGGCTGTGGAAAAAGTGCTTTCGCCCGACGGCCGTCGGCGGGGGCCGATCGTGAGAACCGTCCGGGATCTGCCGGAACCCGCTCGCCGGGTGCCGGTGCGGGGCGGCGCCAGCGTGGACCCTCGTCTTCCCCGGGTCACCGTGCTGGCGCTCGCCTCCGGCCCCGGCAGCGGACTGCAACCGGGCCAGGGCTGGGGGCGGTTGTGCCGGCTGGTCACCGCCACCCAACTGCGGGGCGAACGGAGCCGTCCGGTCGGCACCGTCGACCTGATCGCCGAACACGCCCAGCTCGACGGCACTCCCGCGCTCACCGTGCTGCTCGGTCCGGACTCGGAGTACGGCCGTGCCGTCCTCGCCGGCCGGGCCGACCTGGCCCTGGCCGTGCTGGAGCACTGGCGCGGCCTGCTGCCGCCGGCCTGCCTCGCCGTGGAGATCGTTCATCACCGCGGTCCGCAGGGGGCTCCGGCCAGCCTCGGTCATGCGGCGCGCATGCTGAACCTGGCCAGGCGGGCCGGGGTGCCCGTCGTCCTCACCAACGCCGTGCGGCACGCCACGCGCGACGGCGCGGTCACGGTCGACGTGCTCGACGCTGCCCGCCGGCTGGTCGCCATCGACTCCCGGCACCTCGATCGCACCACCAACGAGGGCTACCTCGCCGGCGACGCCGAGATGACCCTGCGGGCGCACGAGATCGCCGAGGCGGCAGGCGATCTCGGGGCAGCGGGGCAGATGCTCCGGCTGACCGCCTCGCTGGCCTCACGGTGCCTGATGAACGCGGAGAACGAACTCCAGCTCGGGCGGGCCCACCTGCCCGAGCCGGAGGTGCTCGGACTGGGCGACAAGGACGGCGACGCCGAGCTGGAGCAACGCTGTCGTGCGCAGGTCCATGTCCGTTACCCGCGGGCGGGCAGGCACGAACGAGAACGCATCGAGCAGCGGCTGAAGGAGGAGCTGGGCCTCGTCCGGTTCCTCGGCATCCCCATCTACTTCCTCACCATCGCCATCGTGTGCGACCTGATCCGGAGGATGGGCGTCCGGGTCGCGGCCCGGGGGTCCGGGGCCGGCAGCCTGATCAACTACCTGCTCGGCATCTCGGGGGTGGACCCGCTCCGGCACGACCTGCTGATGGAGCGCTTCGTCACCCGGCTGCGCACCCAGCTGCCCGACGTCGACCTGGACGTCGAGTCGCACCGGCGCACCGAGGTGTACGAGAAACTGCTCGACGTCTTCGGGGGCGACCGGGTCAGCTGTGTCTCGATGATGGACACCTACCGGGCCCGGCACGCGATCCGGGACGTCGGAGGCGCGCTCGGCATGCCGCCGGGCGAGATCGACACCATCGCCAAGGCCTTCCCGCACATTCGGGCCCGCGACGTGCGGTCGGCCATCGCCGAGCTGCCCGAACTACGGGCCTCCGGGCTCGGCCATCCGCGGCTGGGGCTGCTCTTCGACCTGGTGGAGCGGCTCGACGGACTGCCCCGGCACATCGCGCTGCACCCCTGCGGGGTCCTCATCTCCGACGGCGGCCTGCTCGACCGCACACCGGTGGAGGCCAGCTGGATGGGTTTCCCGATGAGCCAGTTCGACAAGGACGACGTCGAGTCGCTCGGGTTGCTGAAGCTCGACCTTCTCGGCATCCGCATGCAGTCCGCCATGTCCTACGCGATCGGTGAGGTCGCCCGGGTGGACGGCCCGGAGGCCGCGGCAGCCGGTCATCACGACCCGGCGGCGGACTACCTCGACGGGACCGGCCTGATCGATCTCGACGCCGTGCCGCACGACGACCCGGCCACCTTCTCGCTGATCCAGAGCACCCGCACGCTCGGGTGTTTCCAGATCGAGTCGCCCGGCCAGCGCGAGCTGGTGGGCAAGTTCGCGCCGGAGACCTTCCACGACCTGATCATCGACATCTCGCTGTTCCGGCCGGGACCGGTGAAGTCCGACATGGTCACACCGTTCCTGCGTGCCCGGCAGCGGTGGGACGAACCCGAGTACCTGCACCCGGCCCTGCGCCCGGTGCTCGAAGACACCTGCGGCGTGGTCGTCTTCCACGAGCAGGTGCTCCAGATCGTCAGCATCGCCACCGGCTGCGATCTGGCCGAGGCCGACGAGTTCCGCCGGGCCATGGGGGTCTCCGCGCGGCAGGAGAGCAACGAGAAGTGGTTCCGGCAGCATGCCGCACGGTGCCGCACCACTGACGGTGAGCGGGTTTTCGACGCCGACGCGATCGACCGGATCTGGGCGGTGCTCAAGGCTTTCGCCTCGTTCGGCTTCTGCAAGGCCCACGCGGCGGCGTTCGCCCTGCCCACCTATCAGTCGGCCTGGCTGAAGGCCCACCACCCGGCGGCCTTCATCGCCGGCGTGCTCACCCACGACCCCGGCATGTACCCCAAGCGCCTGATCCTCGACGACGCCCGCAACTTCGGCATCCGGGTGCTCCCGCTCGACGTCAATCGCTCGGACAGCACGTACCGGGTGGAGAGGCTCACCCCGGAGCCGGAGAACCCGGAGAACCCGGAGAACCCGGAGACGGAGTACGTCTCCCTGTGCGCCGAGCACGCGTGCTCCGCGTCCGGCAGCGGTTCCGCGCCGACTGCCATTCCCGATCCGACGAAAGCCATGATCGCGCAGCCTCTTTCCGCGGAACCGGCGGCCCGGCCCACCCCGGCCGTCCACCAGCCCGTCCTGCCCGACGGCAGCGGATACGGCATCCGGCTGGCCCTGGCCGAGGTCAAGGGAATCAGCGAGGCCGAGGTGCAGCGGATCGTCGCGAACCGGCCTTACCAGTCCCTGGCCGACTTCTGGCACCGGGCGCAGACCTCCCGGCCCGTCGTGGAACGGCTGGTCATCACCGGCGCCTTCGACGCGATCTACGGCCTGAGCGATGCGCTGCCGGTGCAGTCCCGGGGACGCACCACCCGTCGTGACCTCCTGCTCCAGCTCGCCGATCTGGAGCGCTGGAGCCGATCACTCGAGAACGGCAGACCCCGGCGCAGAGGCATCCGCAACAGCAGGACTCCCGACGCCATGACCGCCGGGCCCCGGGCGGGCAGCACCGCCGACAGGGAGGGCACCGGCTGGGGTGAGGACAGCAGCGGCGTCCGCGGCGCGGCCGGCCGGCAGGCCCGGTCGGCCGCGCCGGTGGTCGCCGCGGCCGATCAGTCCGTTCAGCTCGCACTGGATCTCGGCGACGCCCCGGACCGGATCGTCCCGAGCGGCCTGCCGGAGATGACCGGCGCCGAGCGCACCCGCGCCGAACTGGAGGTGCTGGGACTGGACGCGAGCCGGCACGTGCTCGAGTTCTACGAACCGATGCTGACGGCGCTCGCGGTGACCCGGGCCCGCGACGTCCGCGGCCGCCGCAGCCGGGCCGAGATCCTGGTCGCGGGAGTGAAGGTGGCCACCCAGACCCCGCCGATCCGCACCGGGAGGCGGGTGGTCTTCCTCACCCTCGACGACTCCACCGGCCCGGTGGACGCGACCTTCTTCGAAGACGTCCAGGGTCCCTACGCGGGCACGGTGTTCCACTCCTGGCTGCTGGTGGTGCGGGGCGTGCTGCGCAAGACCGGCCGGCGCGGGGTGTCCCTGCGTGCCACCGGAGCCTGGGAACTGCCCGTGCTCTGGGAGGCCTGGACGGAGTCCGGGCTGACCGGGGTGCTGGAGATCCTGCACGCCGACGAACCTCCCGCCCGGCGGCCCCTGCCGTCCGGGCTGCCGGCCGCCGCCTTCCACGCCGGCGTGGTTCCGGCGGACGTGGGTGGTCAGACCCCCGGCCGGGTGCTGGGGACCAGCCGAGACGACGGTGCCCTTCCCGGCGCGGAAACCACGGACTGGGAGACACCGACCGGTCTGCCGAGCGGCGACCGTGGCAGCTCCGGTCTGCCCGTCCCCGGCACGCCGGGCCGCGACCACCGGGGCCGGCAGGGCGACGGCGCCCATCCCGGATCGCTCCTGCCGAACGCCGCCGGAACGAGCCACCCGCAAGACCCGGACCGGCCAGAAGACCCGGCCCCCTCCACCCTCACCCGCCGGGTGCTCGTGCACCCCAGCGGTTATCGGCAGTCGCCCTACGCCGATCTCCGTCCCCCGGGCGGCGACACCCGGGAGACCCGCCGGATGCAGGAGACCGCCGGGCAGGAGCACCGGCGTAGGGAGGAGGAGCGCCGAAGACAGCCACCCCGCAAGCTCTGGCACTCCAGCCCGGGAAGTTCCGGGCAGTGACCCGGCAGCGACACCCCGGCAGCGACACCGGCACCGACAGCCCGGGCAGCCTCGGCCAGCCCGAGGGCAGTCCTGGCAAGCCCGACGGCGGCCCTGGCAAAGCCGACGGCGGCCCTGGCAAAGCCGACGGCGGCCCCGGCAAAGCCGACGGCAGCCTCGGCAAAGCCGACGACAGCCTCGGCAAGCCCGACGACGCCGGCTGCACGATCCTGCACGCCGACATGGACGCCTTCTTCGCCTCGGTGGAACTGATCGACCGCCCGCACCTGAGGGGCACCCCGGTGATCGTGGGCGGGGGCGGCCGGTCGGTCGTCCTCTCGGCCACCTACGAGGCCCGGCGCGCGGGCGTCCACGCCGCGATGCCGATGGGCCGGGCCCGGCGGCTCTGCCCGGAGGCAGTGGTGATCCAGCCCGACCACGACCGGTACGCCGAGGTCTCCCGCGGGGTGATGGAGGTCTTCCGCTCGGTGACCCACCTGGTCGAGCCGCTGAGCCTGGACGAGGCCTTCATCGACGTCTCCGGCGCGGTACGCAGGACGGGCACACCGTCGCGGATCGCCGCCCTGATCCGCGACCGGATCGCCGACGAGCAGCGGATCACCTGCTCGGTGGGTATCGCCACGACCAAGTTCGTGGCCAAGCTCGCCTCCACCCGGATCAAGCCGGACGGCGTCCTCGTGGTGCCCCGCAACGACACGGTCGCGTTCCTGCACGGCCTGCCGGCCGGAGCGCTGTGGGGCGTGGGGGAGAAGACCGAGGAGGCCCTGCGCCGGCTCGGCCTGGTGACCGTCGCCGACATCGCCCACACCCCGGCGGCCACCCTGCGCCGGGCGCTCGGCGATGCGGTGGGCGGTCAGCTCCACGACCTGTCCTGGGGACGGGACCCCCGACCGGTGGTGCCCGTCCGGCCGGAGAAGAGCATCGGCGCCGAAGAGACTTTCCGCACAGACACCGACGACCCCGAGGTGATAGGTCGCGAGCTGCTCCGGCTCAGCGAGCGGGTGGCGGCGCGGGCCCGGTCGGCGGGCCTGATCGGGCGCACCGTGGTGATCCGGATCCGGTTCGCCGACTTCACCACGATCACCCGCTCCCGCACCCTGCCCGAGCCCACCGACGTGGCCCGGGTGGTGCACACCACGGCGCTCGGACTGTACCGCCGGCTGGGGCTGGACCGGGCCCGGTTACGGCTGGTGGGAGTGCGTTTGGAGGGACTGACCGAAGCCTCCTCAGGACACCACCAGCCGACCCTGGACGAGCGTCCCGCGGGGTGGCGGGAGGCCGAGCGCGCGGTGGACCGTGCCAGCGCCCGGTTCGGCCCGGGCGCGGTCCGGCCGGCCAGTCTGGTCACCCCTCCGGAGGATCGCGCGGATGCCCGTCCGCGGTCACCGGCGGACGCACCCGGGCAGCGCCGCACCCCCCGTTCCGGCCACGCCTACGACCCCCTCCGGTATCAAGGGAGACATCCGGATGGCCGAGAATGGGGAGACCATCCGGGTGGGATAGCCGATCGGCTTTCGCGGTAGGCGAGTGCGACCTATTCTGTGACCATCGCCGGAACGCATGTGGAACGACCGGTGTGACCGTCAGGAGGTCGAAGTGCCGCTCTCCGATAACGAGCAGCGTCTGCTTGAGCAGATGGAGCGCGCGCTCTATGCCGAGGATCCGAAGTTCGCCTCGGCAATGCGTGGCGCCAACCGACGGCCAGGGGCCGGTCGGCGGCTTGCTATTGGGGGCACGGGTATCGTGCTCGGGCTCGTAGTGCTCGTCTTTGGCGTGGCCAACAACAACATCCCGATCGGGGTGCTCGGCTTCGTCTGCATGCTGGGTGGTACGGCCTATGCCGTGTCCAGCAAGCGCAGAGGTCCAGTAGGCGTTGTCAATGCGGCCGGTGCCGTCCGTCCCCCCGTGAAGCGCAACCGCAGCAAGGCCAGCTTCATGCAGCGTCTGGAACAGCGCTGGGACCGTCGCCGGGACGAACGCTGATCCCGGTTCAGCAACAGCACCACATGAAAGATGCTTGATGGCAAGGGGCCCCGCCCAGCGGGGCCGACAAGCTGAATGCACGGTTTCATGAAGGCGGTACCGCAGTCACGCGGCGCCGCCTAGCGCTGTTTGCTGATGGACGAGGGCGGCAGACCACCGTCGTCCTCAGTTCTGACGAACCACGTGGCTCCACAACGGTGCCCGGTGCCCCAGAAGACCTGGGACACCGGGCACCGTTGTTCTGCCGGATCAGCGCCCGGCACCGAAGATCAGTGGGCGCCGCTGTCCGCCTTCTGTCGCGGCTGCTGCTCCCCGGGCCCGTTCTTCTCAATGGTGGACGACGATCCCTTCCGGAACCGCGCCGTGATCGACGCGGCGGCCCCGGACAGGGCGGTGATGCCCGACGCCGGCCACAGCCGCGCCCGCCGCCGGGTCCGGGCCGACTTCTGCACCGCGACCGCGGAGACCACCAGCGCCACGTCCTGCCGCCGGTCCGCGGCCGGGCGGCCCGGATCGTCGGACGGCGGCGCGTAGAAGGCCTCTTCCAGCTCCTCCACCAGCCGGTCCAGGGCGGCGGACTGCTCCGTCGTGAGCCGGTAGTCGTCGTTCAGCCGCTGCCGCACGGCCCGCGGCGTCCACGACGCGGCCCATCGCACCCCGAGATCGCTGAGTCCCAGCCGCAGGTCGTCCCAGGCCGCCGCGGCCAGACCGGGAGCGCCGCGGGCGGTGCGCCAGCGCCGCCGGGTGGCGACCGACGCGGCCGCGCGGGGCGTGGCCAGAGCGAGCAGCACGACCAGCAGCAGCACGAACGGCTGCCAGGGAAGGCTGAAACCGCCGGACGACTGCGCGTCGGCCGCCGCGGCCTGCTCGTCGGGTACCTCCGCCTCGGAGCTGGCGGACGCGCCGTTCTCCTCGGTCTCCGGCTCCGTGGTCGTGGTGGTGCTGTCGTCGGTCTGGCCGTCGTTGCCGGTGGACGGCGGGACGGTCCAGTCCGGCGCGGCCTGGCCGCTGCGCGGGGTCGGCTCGAAACGCACCCAGCCGACGCCCTGGAAGTACAGCTCGGGCCAGGCGTGCGCGTCCCGCGACGAGATGATCCGGGTGTCTTCCGTCTGCACGCTGCCGGGCAGGAAGCCCACCGCGACCCGGGCCGGGATGCCCAGCTGACGGGCCATCACGGCCATCGTCGAGGCGTAGTGCACGCAGTAGCCCTCCTTGCTGTCCAGGAAGTCCACGATCGCCTGGGCACTGCCGTCGCCGTTCTTGCTGGCCGGGGCCTGGGTGTTGTAGGTGAACCGGCCGCTGACCCGGAACCAGTCCTGGAGCCGCACGGCCTGCTCGTACTCGGTGCCGGTGCCGGCCACCTGCCGGGCCGTCTTCTCGATCACGGCAGGCATGTCGTCGGGCAGCGCGGTGTACTTCTCCACGATGTCGTCGGGCGGCGCCCCGGCGTCGGCCAGCTGCTGCGCGGTCGGGGTGACCTCGGCGAACTCCACCGTGTAGTTGGCCTTGGTGGTGGTCACGTTGCGGCCCAGCACGTTCAGCGTCTCCGGGTCGTACAGCCACTCCCCGTTCAGCCCGCTGATCTGCTGCGCCGGGTAGGGCAGCGGCAGGTAGTTCTCCCGCAGCTGGTAGATCTCGATGTCGCTGGTGGCGGCCTCGGTCTGCACCGCGGAGGTGAGACCGGGCGCCGACGGCAGGCCGTTCTCGATGTTGTTGGCGCGCTGGAACTCGTTCTCGCTCGGCTTCCAGGTCTTGCCGTCGTACTCGTCGTCGGTGACGATCCGCAGCGGGGCCGGCTCGGCGACGGTGGTGGTGTATTTCAGCAGGTCGGTGTCGACCGGGTCGTTGAGGTCGCGGCGCATGTCGAGGATCGGGTTGATCCGGGTGATCACCGTGCCGCCCGACCCGCCGTCGCCGTCCCCGCCGCCCAGCAACTGGCTGTCCAGACCCGGGATCAGGGCCGGCACCGCCACCGCGGTGACCACGGCGGCCGCGGCCACCCGCCGCCCGCCCCGGGCCAGGGCGGTGTCACCCGCGGTGCGCGACGAGCGCTCGCCGGCCGAGGCCAGCACCCGGCCCCAGGCCCGCACCCGGTCACCGGCGTCGGCCGACAGCAGCAGCAGGAACCCGGCGGCCGCGACCAGGAACAGGTACCAGGGCAGGCCGTCGTCGAGCAGAGCGGCGGGCACGCAGTACATCGCCAGCAACGGCAGCCCGGCCAGGGCGGGCTGCCGGAACGAGGTGGCCAGGACGTCGACGGCCAGCGCCACCACCCCGGTCCCGCCGGCCGCGAGAAGCACGATGCCACGGGCGGACTCGACCGGAGGCGACTGGCTCTGGGTCACGTCGAGACCGGCGCTCAGCAGGTCGGTGAGCATGCTGACGGCGCCCGGCGGGTTGGCGATCTGGCCGCGCGCGAACAGCACGACGACCGCCAGGAAGAGCAGCACGGCCTGGAGGCCGATGACCGCGGGCCACCAGCCGCGGGCCAGCTGGCGCCCGACGATGCCGGACACCATCACGGTCAGCACCATGATGGCCGCCGCGAAGAGCCAGGTCACTCCCTGGATCAGAGGGGCCAGGGTGAGCGCTGCCACCAGGCTCGCGCAGGCGGCCGTGACCGCCATCCGCTCGTCGGAACCGTTCGTCATGACCGTAACAACCGTCCCAAGCCCTCGGCCGAAGCGTTCGGAATCCATTCATAGTCGCCGAAGCTGTGCCCGGGGGCACCCGCGGGACCGGCGGCCCGCGTCATCCGGCACCCACCGCCGGGTCGGCCTGGACCACGTTGCCCGCCGCGCTGTTCCAGACGTCCGAGACGGTCTGCTGCGGGTGCGCCTCCACGACGGCCCAGCCACCACCGCGCAGCATCCCGATCAGCCGGCGCCGGCTCTCCTGCGGGCCCCGCACCGAACCGGCCGACCACTCCGGGGTGTTCAGCAGGATCGCGATGCCGGCCCGCCCGGCCAGGCCGAACTCACCCAGTTTCAGGGCCGCCGACTCGTCGAGGTCGCCCAGCACCGCGATCACCAGGCCGTCGCTGCCGGCCCGGTGCAGCACCGCGAGTGCGTCGTCGAGTGCGTCGTCCTCGCCGGCCTGCACGGTCGCGAGCCGTTCCAGCAACTCGCCGGAGGCCTCGCCGGAGTGCGGGTTGGACCAGCCGGCCGGTGAGCCGTCGAGCAGCAGCCGGATGCCGTGCTTCTCCTCGGCGAAGTGCACCGCGATCGAGGCGGCGGCGCTGACCGCCCACTCGAACGAGGAGCCCGGCCCGTCGCCGCGGTGCGCCCGGGCCCGGGTGTCGAGCAGCACGGTGGCGCGCATCTGCCGGGGCTGTTCCTCCCGGCGCACCATCAGCTCGCCGCGCTTGGCGGTGGAGCGCCAGTGCACCCGGCGCAGGTCGTCGCCCTCCCGGTACTCCCGGGTGGCGATGTCGTCCTCACCGCTGACGGCGGCCGCGCGGGCCAGCGAGTCGCCGGCGCCGCCCCAGGTGCCGCCGGCGGTCAACGGCACCAGCGGGTACAGCCGGGGCACCACCACCACGTGGTCGTTGCCGGTGAACGAGCGGGTCAGCTCGCACATCCCGAACGGGTCGGTGACCCGCAGCCGCAACGGCCCGATCGGGTAGCGGCCCCGCACCGCGGCGGTGAGTGAATAGGTGACGGCGGCGCGCTGGCCACCCGGCATCCGGTCCAGCACGAAGCGTGGGGGAGCGCCCAGTGCCGGGGGGACCCGGTCCTCCGCCAGCAGCACCCGGGTCTTCATCGAGGCCAGGTTCTGTAGCTCCAGCCGGATCCGCATCGGCGCGCCGACCGAGACCCGCGGCGGTGTGGTGGTGCGGGTCAGGCCGATCCGGTAGTGCGCCCGGGTGAGCATGTACACGCAGGCCAGCGGCAGCACCAGCAGCAGCACCGCGATCCGGAGCAGGTCCTGCCGGCCGAGCACGACCGCGCAGATGCCGGAGGCGACGCCCGCGGAGAGGAAGGACCGGCCCCGGGTGGTGAGCCCGGACAGCGCCGCGCGTGCCCGGGCGATCGCCGGCCTCACGTCGGCCAGGCGGCGTTGCTCGTGGTGCGCGGCGTGGGTACCGGGACCTGGCCGAGGATCGAGGTGAGCACGTCGGCGGGGGAGCGCCGGGCCAGCTGCGCCTCGGCGCTGGGCATCAGCCGGTGGGCCAGTACCAGTGGGGTGAGGGCCTGCACGTCGTCGGGGATCACGTGACCGCGGCCGCTCATCGCCGCCCGCGCCTTGGCCGCCCGCAACAGGTGCAGCGCCGAGCGGGGCGAGGCACCGAGGCGCAGCTCCGGGTTCGAGCGGGTGGCCCGGACCAGGTTGACCACGTACTCCTTGATGCCGTCGGCGGCGTAGACCGCGCGGCTGACCGCGATCAGCGACCGCACCGTGTTCGCGTCGCAGGCCGGCCGGACCACGGCCAGCGGGTCGTGCTCGCCGTGGTGCCCGAGCATGTCCAGTTCGGCGTTGGCCGAGGGGTAACCCATCGAGACCCGGGCCATGAACCGGTCGCGCTGGGCCTCGGGCAGCGGGAAGGTGCCCTCCATCTCGACCGGGTTCTGGGTGGCCACCACGATGAACGGGGACTCCAGCCGGTGCGTGACGCCGTCCACCGTGACCTGGTGCTCCTCCATGCATTCCAGCAGGGCGGACTGGGTCTTCGGGCTGGCCCGGTTGATCTCGTCGCCGACCACGATGTTCGCGAACACGGCGCCCGGCTTGAACTCGAAGTCGTGCCGCTCCTGCCGGTAGATGCTGACACCGGTGACGTCGCTGGGCAGCAGGTCGGGAGTGAACTGGATGCGCTTGACCGAGCAGTCGACCGCCCGGGCCATCGCCTTGGCCAGCATCGTCTTGCCGACGCCGGGCACGTCCTCCACCAGCAGGTGGCCCTCGGCCAGCAGCACCGTGACGGCGAGGTCGACCACGTCGGGCTTCCCCTCGATGACCGACTCGATCGCTGACTTGATAGCTCCGGTCACACCGGCGAGGTACTCGAGTTCCCGTGGGCCGGCCATGGTCGTCACGTGTGCAGCCTCCGTGCCTCCGGACCGCGGCGGCCCGGATGCCTGTCGTCCGGGTCGGCCCGGGAGAAGTCGTGCTTGTCTGTCTGATGTGTGCAGTGCTCGGTGCTGATCAGTCTCTCAAACGCTGAAGCATCGTGCAGCGTTGCAACCTGCTGGGGCCGCACGCCACCACGGTCGAGGACGGTAGCGGTCCGGCACCGTGTCCCCCCACTTTCCCCCTCGCCCGGCCCCCGGGCGTCCCGCCCGTCTCCCCTCGTCCCCCACTTTGCTCCCCAGGGGCCCCGCGAAGCCGCCACAACGCTCCCCGAAGGACTCAAAAGGCCCATGAGGCCGTCTTGTCAAGACTGTGGATGACACCCGGGCGCAAACTGTCCCCACCGCGGCCTCCACCCTTCTGACCTGCACGTTCGTGCAAGTTGCGCGGATGGAATCCGCTGTTCCGCCATTGCGTGTGGAGGGAAGTGGAGTAATGTGGAGGCCACTGGAGCGGGAAGGAGTGGCACGGATGACGCCTCTCGCTCCGGCTGCCTCATGTGAGGGAGGGCGAGGGGAGGGGACCGCCGGTGTTCCTCGGTACCCACACTCCTCGCCTCGACGACAAGGGCCGGTTGATTCTTCCGGCCAAGTACCGCGAGCAACTGGAGGAAGGGGTGATCGTGACCAGGGGTCAGGAGCGTTGTCTCTACGTCTTCCCGGTCGACGAGTTCTCCCGCCTCGCCGACCAGTTGCGCCAGGCACCGGTGACCAGCAAACAGGCGCGCGACTACCTTCGGGTGTTCCTCTCCGGGGCGTCCGACGAGGCGGTCGACAAGCAGGGCCGGGTCACCATCCCGGCCATGTTGCGCACCTATGCCGGTCTGACCCGCGACTGCGCCGTGATCGGCGCCGGTCAGCGGATCGAGATCTGGGACCTGGCGGCGTGGGAGTCGTACCTCGCCGAGCAGGAGCAGGCGTTCGCCGAGCAGGCGGAGGAAGTCGTACCCGGACTGTTCTGATGCAGACACCACCCCGCAGGAGCACCACGCCGCACGACCGTCCGGCCGCTTCCCCAGCAGGCCCACCGCACGCCGCCCGACTGCCCCGACGACTCGCCGACCGCACTCCCGACCAGAAGACGACGCCCGCACCGGTTCCGGCCGGCTAGGGCGACAGCAGCGCAACGAGAAGCGAATCCGAGCATCCAGGTGCTGGGCACACGGCCGGTCCGATTCGCCGACGATGAGGTCTCCAGCCGCCCGAGGCGTCCTGACACACCTTCCCCGGTGTCAGGCCGTGGTTCGGTCGGAGCGGATGGAGACCTGATCGGCGGACGTCGGCGCCGTCCCGGCACCTCCCGGGTCCGCTTCTCGTGCTGTTTCCCCGCCGCTGAGCCGGGTCCACGACCTCCGTCGCCGGACCCGCGCGGTGTCGTACGATCTGGCGGTCACGGAGTGTGATCGGCGAAATTCCTTGAGCCCCAGTGGCTTCCATGTCAGACACTCAACTTTCGCGCAGCGGGGTACGACTCCCCGCGCGCCGTACTCCTCGAGGGGAGGTCGCGATGACCCGCCCGGAAACACCCCCCGCACCGGCACCCGGCTCGGCTTCGGCCCACGAGGCCCTGGCCCACGAGCGTCATGTCCCCGTCATGCGCGACCGCTGCGTCGAGCTGCTGGCCCCCGCGCTGACCGAACCCGGATCGGTCGTGGTGGACGCCACGCTCGGGATGGGCGGGCACAGCGAGGCCCTGCTCACCGCCTGCCCGCAGGCCACGCTGGTCGCCATCGACCGGGATCCGCAGGCCCTGGAACTGGCCGGCCGCCGGCTGGCGCCGTTCGGTGACCGAGCCCGTCTGGTGCACGCGGTCTACGACGAGATCGCCGAGGTGCTCGCCGATCTCGGGATCGACAAGGTCAGCGGCGTCCTGATGGACCTCGGCGTCTCCTCGCTCCAGCTGGACGAGACCGACCGCGGCTTCGCCTACTCGGTGGACGCACCGCTGGACATGAGGATGGACCAGGGTGCGGAGCTGTCCGCGGCCGACATCCTCAACACCTACTCCGCGGCGGACCTCACCCGGATCCTGCGTGACTACGGCGAGGAGCGGTTCGCGAAGCGGATCGCCTCGGCGATCGTGCGCGAGCGCTCGGTGAGGCCGTTCACGACCAGTGCCCGGCTGGTCGAGATCATCCGGGACAACGTGCCGGCCGCCACCCGGCGGACCGGGGGACACCCCGCCAAGCGCACCTTCCAGGCGCTGCGGATCGAGGTCAACCAGGAACTCGAGGTGCTGGAGCGGGCGGTGCCCGCGGCTATCGGGGTTCTGGACGTCGGTGGCCGGATCGCCGTGATGTCGTTCCAGTCGCTGGAGGACCGCATCGTCAAACGGGTGCTCGCGGAACAGGTGCGCAGCACCACGCCGCCCGGGCTGCCGGTCGAGCTGCCCGAGCACGCGCCGCGGATGCGACTGCTGACCCGCGGCGCCGAGGTGCCGGACGAGACGGAGATGACGGAGAACCCGCGGGCGGCCTCGACCAGGCTGCGCGCGGCGGAACGGATCGCAGCGGCCCACGGGGGCCCCGGATCACCGGGGCGGACAGGCCGCCGGCCACGAGGAGGGGACGCAGCATGACCACGAGCACCGCGACCGCCAGGGTTGCCCCGGACGAACTGACCGGTGCCGGGCGGGCGCTGCGGCAACCCACCCGTCCGGTCCGGACCGCCCGGCCCCGGCTGCGGGTCGTGCCCGCTCCCCGGCGCTCGGCCGCTGGTCTGGCCATGCTCTGCGTGGGGCTGCTCGGCCTCGGCCTGCTGGTGCTTCTGCTGCTCAACATCAGCATCGGCAAGGGCGCCTACGAACTCACCGGACTCCAGCAGCAGCAGCGGGAACTCGCGGAGCAGCGGCAGGCGCTGACCGAGCAGGTCGAGGCGCAGAGCGCACCGCAGAAGCTGTCCGCCGCGGCGAAGAAGCTCGGCATGGTGCCGGCGGCGAACCCGGCGTTCATCGACCTGGACGACAGCTCGGTGAAGGGTGAGCCGGAGGCCGCCGCCGCGGCGCCCGGCAGTGACACCACGAAAACCGGCGGGACGACGACGGGTGAGCCGTCGCCGTGAGTCCCGGCGGCGGCGACGCCACGGCCCGGTCCGGCAGCGGATTCCCGCCCGGCCCGGGCGGTTCCGGGCGCGCCGCCACCACCCGCACGAACAGAACCGCCAAGAAGTCGCCCACCACCCAGAAGCCGTCCGGCAGGACGGGAAACCAGTCCGGCACGTCCGGCGATACGTCGGGAAGTGCCAGGACCATGCGTGGGGACGCCGCCCAGCCCCGGAAGACCTCCACCCGCCAGTCGCCGTCGTCGCGCTCGGCGGCGAAGAAGCCGGCCACCGCCAGGCCGACCCAGAAGGCCTCCGGCAGAACGGCTTCCGAGAAGAGCTCGAGCGGGTCGGGCCGGTCCTCGTCGGGCCGGACCGGGGCGGGGCGAACCGCTTCGGGACGCCCGGCGCCGGGTTCCGGGGCGGACCGCGGCTCGCGGTCGGGTCAGTCCTCCGGCTCCGGCCGGTCGTCCCGCTCGGCTCCCGCGGCCAGGTCGTCCCGGTCGGGCGGGAGCGGCCAGCCGGCGAAATCCGCTCAGACGGCGCGGAAAGCAAGGACGTCCCAGGCGGCCAAGGCCGCCCAGTCCGGCAGAGCGGCGCAGTCCGGCAGAGCGGCGCAGTCCGGAAGGTCCACGCCGAGCGGTAGGTCCGCGCAGGGCGGCAGGACGACGGCGAGCCGTTCCGCCGGGACGCAGGCTCCCCGCACAACCCCATCGGCCCGCAAAACCCCATCGGCCCGGACGGCCCGATCGGCCCCGTCCGCGAAGACGACCCGGGCGCGTGAGGCGGCACCGGCGTCCCCCAGGGCTCGTACCCCCCGGACGGCCAGGGAGGCCAAGGCCGCCGCGGCGGCCCGCGCCGCGAGAACCGGCCGCTCGCACCAGACCCCGGGAACGACGCGGAACCGCAGCACACCCCGCACCGGCCGATCCGCCCGCACCCTCACCGCCTCGGCCCTCGGGCCGGCCGTGAGATCCGCTCGGGCACAGGCGAAACGGCGCCCACGCGGAGGCGGTCCGGGAGGCCGGGGACCGCGCCCGCCGTTCCCGCGGATGGGCCCGCCCCGCGCCGGGCAGCCCGACCTGCGGCTGAAGTGGGTCTCCGGCGTCGTCGTGCTGGTGTTCGTGGTGTTCGCCGGAAGGCTGGTGCAGCTCCAGGCTTTCGACGCCGAGACGCTGTCGGCCGAGGCCCTGGAGAGCCGCTCCGCCACCCGCACCCTGCCGGCCCACCGCGGCGACATCCTGGACACCGACGGCAGTGTGCTGGCCACGACCGTGGAGCGCCGCAACATCACCGTGGACCAGACCGTGGTGTCGGAGTACAACTCCAAGGCCGCGGTGCCGGAGGACGAGAAGGGCGCGGCCGGCGCGGCCAAGAAGATCGCCCCGATCCTCGGGGAGTCGGTCGGTGACGTGGCCCGGACCCTGGCCGGCAACAAGCGTTTCAACTACGTCGCGAAGAGCGTGGAACCCACGGTCTGGAGCGACATCTCGGACCTCAACATCCCCGGCGTCTACAGCGAGCAGGCGAGTCGCCGCACCTATCCCGCCGATTCGGTGGCCTCGAACGTGCTGGGGTTCATGAACGGTGAGGGCGAGGCGGTGTCCGGCATCGAGAAGTCGCAGGACGACCTGCTGTCCGGCACCGACGGCGAGATGACCTACGAGAAGGGCAAGAACGGGCAGCAGATCGCCACCGGCCTGACCACCGAGACCGATCCGGTGGACGGCAAGGACGTTCAGCTCACCCTGGACCGCGACCTCCAGTACAAGTCCCAGGAGGCGCTGGAGGCGGTGGTGAAGAAGTACGACGCCGAGTCGGCCACCCTGGTGGCGCTGAACCCGAAGTCCGGCGAGATCCTGGCGCTGGCCGACGCCCCGGGCTACAACTCCAACAAGCCCGGCGACAGCGACGTGGCGAACCTGCGTAACCGCACGCTCACCGACGTGTTCGAGCCCGGGTCCACCAACAAGGTGATCACCGCCGCGGCCGCGCTGGAGGAGGGCGTGGTGCAGCCCACCAGCAAACTCGAGGTGCCCTACACCCTCGATCGCGGCGCCGCCGGCGTGATCAGCGACTCGCACGAGCACGCGACCGAGAGGCTGACGTTCGCAGGCGTTCTCGCCCAGTCGTCGAACACCGGCACGGTCGAGGTCGGCGAGAAGATGAGCGCGAAGACCATGTACGAGTACCTGACCAGGTTCGGGCTGGGCAGCAAGACCGGCGTCGGCCTGGGGGAGTCGTCGGGCATCCTGGCCGGCTACCAGGACTGGGACGGGCGTACCCGGCTGAACGTCATGTTCGGGCAGGGTGTCTCGGTGACGGCGCTCCAGTCGGCCGAGGTGTTCGCCGCGATCGCCAACGACGGCGTGCGGGTCGCGCCGAAGCTGATCAAGGCGGTCAGCGGCGCCGACGGCAAGCTGGTGGCCGAGCCCGAGGGCAAGAAGACCCGGGTGGTCAGCGCGAAGACGGCCCAGCAGGTGCGGCTCATGCTGGAGAGCGTGGTCGGCGAGGACGGCACGGCCGTGGACGCCGAGATCAAGGGTTACCGGGTGGCCGGCAAGACCGGTACCGCGCAGGCGTACGACGAGGACTGCGGCTGTTACAGCGGGTACACGGCCAGTTTCGTCGGGATGGCCCCGGCGGACGATCCGGAGCTGGTGGTCGCGGTGTTCGTGCAGAAGCCGGAGGGCGACCACTACGGTGGCACGGTGGCGGCGCCGGTGTTCCAGCAAATCATGTCGGACGCCTTGGTGTCCCAGGGAATTGAGCCGACGAACACCCGGAAACCCGATCTAGCGCTCGAGTGGTGATCAGGCGGCCCAGAAACCGGATAGCCTCGACCACCGTGCCGGTCCCACCGCGCGATCCCGCGCCCGCCCGTTCTCTGGCCGACGTCGCCGACGTCCTCGGTACCACCGTGCCAGACACCGTCCGTGACATCTCGATCACCGGCGTCTGCCTCGACTCCCGAGCCGTCCGCCCCGGTGACCTCTACGCCGCGCTGCCCGGCGCGCGCACCCACGGGGCCCGGTTCGCCCGTGGTGCCGCCGAACTGGGCGCCGCCGCGGTGCTGACCGACCCGGCCGGTGCCGAGCTGGCGGCCGACAGCGGCCTGCCGCTGGTCGTCGTGCCGGCGCCCCGTGAGCTGCTGGGCGGCCTGGCCGCCTGGTTGTTCGGCGCCCCCGCCGAGCAGATGCTGACGTTCGGTGTCACCGGCACCAACGGCAAGACCACCACCACGTTTCTGCTGGACGGGGCGCTGCGGGCCGGGGGTCGCCGCTGCGGCCTGATCGGCACCGTGATGACCCGGATCGTCGACGAGCAGATCGACAGCAAGCGCACCACCCCCGAGGCCCCCGACCTGGCCGCGCTGATGGCGCAGATGGTGCGCCGGGGCGTCGAGGTCTGCTCGATGGAGGTCTCCAGCCATGCCCTCTCGATGGGGCGCGTCGACGGGATCCGGTTCGACGTGGCCGGATTCACCAACCTCTCGCAGGACCACCTGGACTTCCATCCGACGATGGAGGACTACTTCGCGGCCAAGGCCGACCTGTTCACCCCGGCGCGGGCGAAGCAGGGCGTGGTGTGTGTGGACGACGAATGGGGCCGGCGCCTGGCCCGCGAATCCGGTGTCCCCGTCGTGACCTTCACCACCCTCGGGCCGTGGAGCTCGGGGGACGACTTCGCGACCTCCTCGTCGTCCACCATTGACGCCGACTGGCGGGTGACCGCCGCCCGCCCGCACGAGGGCGGCACCGACTTCGTGCTGGCCGGGCCGGACGGCGTGACGCTCGACGCCCGCTGCCCGCTGCCCGGCGAGTTCAACGTGGCCAACACGGTGCTGGCGCTGCTGATGCTCGTCGTCTCCGGCACCGCCCCGGGCGACGCCGCCCGCTGGCTGGCCGCCGCCCCCGCGGTGCCGGGCCGGATGGAGCAGGTCGGCCTGACCGGCTCCGGGCGGCCGCTGGCGGTCGTGGACTACGCCCACACCCCCGACGCCGTGGCGACCGCCCTGCGGGCGTTACGCCCCTCGGCCTCGGGCCGGAACGGCCCGCTGGTGGTGGTGATCGGCGCCGGTGGCGACCGGGACCGCGACAAGCGGCCGAAGATGGGCGCCGAGGCGGCCCGTCACGCCGACGTCGTCGTGGTCACCGACGACAACCCGCGCTCCGAGGTACCGGCCCGGATCCGGGCCTCGGTGCTCGAAGGTGCACGATCCGTGAACGGCGCCACCGCCGAGGTGCTGGAGGTCGCCGACCGCCGCGAGGCGATCGCGACCGGCGTCCGGATGGCCGGCCCGAACGGGATCGTGCTGGTCGCGGGCAAGGGCCACGAACGTGGCCAGGAGGTCGCCGGAGTGGTGCACCCCTTCGACGACCGGGAGGTGCTCGTCGGCCTGCTCGGCAGGCCGGGCGGCACCCAACCGGTTCCGGTCTCCCAAGGACGGAACCGGTGAAGCGAGGATCCTTCCGGATCGGTACGGTGAGCGCCGGCGCACGGTCGTCCGGCCCGGCTGGAGGACCGCCCGCCTGATGTACGGCATGAGTACTGCTTGCCCCCGCAAGTCCCCCGGCAGCACGCCGGCGACTGCCCACCCGGCAGCCGCCCGGCGACGAATGAGAGAGACAGAGGCAGCGTGAGAACGGTCCTGATCGCCGCGGCCGTGTCGCTGATCTGTGCGCTCTTCGGAACCCCCCTGTTCATCCGGTTCCTGGTCAAGCGCCGCTACGGTCAGTTCGTCAGGGATGACGGCCCTACCTCGCACCACGTCAAACGAGGCACCCCGACCATGGGTGGCGCGGTGATCATCGCCGCCACCCTGCTCGGCTACGTGGTGGCCCACGCCATCACGCTGGACGGGCCGACGATGTCCGGCCTGCTGGTGCTGTACCTGATCACCGGTCTCGGCCTGGTCGGGTTCCTCGACGACTTCATCAAGATCAGCAAGCAGCGGAGCCTGGGACTGACGGCCGGCGGCAAACTCGCCGGGCAGTCGTTCGTCTCGATCACCTTCGCCATCCTGACGTTGCAGTTCCCCGACAGCGGGTTCCGCACGCCCGGCACCACGTCGATCTCGTTCATCCGCGACACCGCGGTCGACCTGGCGTTCGCCGGGCCGCTGATCGGCCTGATCCTGTACATCGTCTGGACCTACATCATCATCGCCGGCGCCAGTAACGGCGTGAACCTCACCGACGGCCTCGACGGCCTGGCCACCGGCGCCAGCGTCATGGTCTTCGGCGGTTACGTGATGATCGGGATCTGGCAGTCCAACCAGTCCTGCCAGCTCGCCTCCGGCGCCGGCCCGCAGTGCTACGAGGTACGCGATCCGCGTGACCTCGCGGTGGTGGCGGCCTGCGTGATGGGTGCCTGCTTCGGGTTCCTGTGGTGGAACGCCTCCCCGGCCAAGATCTTCATGGGCGACACCGGTTCGCTGGCCCTCGGCGGCGGTCTGGCCGGCCTGGCCGTGACCACCCGCACCGAACTGCTGCTGGTGCCGCTCGCCGGGCTGTTCATCATGATCACCCTCTCGGTGATCATCCAGATCGGCTCGTTCAAGCTCACCGGCAGACGGGTGTTCCGGATGGCGCCGCTCCAGCACCACTTCGAGCTGATGGGCTGGGGCGAGGTGACGATCGTGATCCGGTTCTGGATCATCGCCGGTCTCTTCGTCGCCCTCGGTCTCGGGGTGTTCTACGCGGAGTGGGTGGTCGGCATATGACGGCCGACCCGCTGAACAACGAGTGGGACGGCCTGAGGGTGGTCGTCGCGGGCATCGGGATCTCCGGCTTCGCCTGTGCCGACGCCCTGCTGGAACGCGGCGCCCGGGTGATCGTGCTCGACCGCACCGATGCCGGATCGCGGCGTGAGCGCGGCATCGTGCTGGAGACCCTGGGCGCCGACATCCGGCTCGGCGCCGAGCATGTCGGCGGGCTGCCCGGCGAGACCGACCTGCTGGTCGTGTCGCCGGGCTGGACCGAGGAACAGCCGGTGGTGGCGGGTGCCCTCGCCGCCGGTGTGCCGGTCTGGGCCGAGGCCGAACTGGCCTGGCGGTTGCGTCCGGCCACCGGCGCGGCGCCCTGGCTGACCGTCACCGGCACCCGGGGCAAGGCGACCACCACCACGATGCTGGCCACCATGCTCGCGGCCGACGGCAGGCGCGCCACCTCCACCGGTCAGGCCGGCACCTCGCTGCTGGAGTCGGTGCTGCACCCCGAGCCGTACGACGTGCTCGCCGTGCAGCTGTCGGCGTTCCAGCTGCGCTGGTCGTCGAGTCTGCGGCCGCAGGCCTCGGTCTGCCTGAACGTCGGCCCCGCCGACACCGGCAGCCTGGCCGACCGCGGCAAGGTGTACCAGAACACCGAGATCGCCTGCGTCTACAACACCGCCGACCCGGCCACCGAGGATCTGGTGCGCGAGGCCGAGGTGATCGAGGGCGCCCGGGCGATCGGGATCACCGGCGGCGTGCCCGCCGTGTCGATGCTCGGCCTGGTCGAAGACGTGCTCTGCGATCGGGCGTTCGTGCCGCAGCGCAGCACCTCCGCGGCCGAGCTGGGCACGACCGAGGACGTGCGCACCGCGGGCGCCGGGGTGCTCGCCGCGCACAACCTGATCAACGCCCTGGCCGCGGCCGCCCTGGCCCGCGCCCACGGGGTGTCGCCGATCGCCGTGCGTGACGGCCTGCGGCACTACTACCCGCTGCCGCACCGGCTGAACCTGCTGAACCACGCGCACGACGTGGACTGGATCGACGACTCCTCGGCCACCGACGCGTTCGCCGCGGCGGCCGGGCTGGCGAGCTTCGAGTCGGTGGTCTGGATCGCCGGTGGTCACGGCACGGTCCCGGCCGACCTCGACGCCGTGGTGCAGAAGTACGCGCCCCGCCTGCGCGGCGTGGTGCTGCTGCCCGGTGACGGCACCGCCGGGGTGCGTGAGGCGCTGGGCCGACACGCCCCGGATGTCCCGGTCCTCGATGCCGTCGTCCCCGAGACTGGGACGATGCCCGAGATCGAGCCGGTGATGCGGTCCGCCGTGGAACTGGCCGCCGGGCTGGCCCGGGCCGGTGACACGGTGCTGCTGTCGCCGGTGCTCGGTGCCCCCGAGGGCGAACCGTTCTCGGGCCGCGGTCAGGCGTTCGCCGCCGCGGTGAAAGACGTGACCGGGTGACGGTCGCCGCCGAGTCACCGTTCGCCGGCCGGGCGGCCTCGCTGTCCCGCCAGGTGGCCGGGCGGCTGAACTCACCCCTCACCTCGTACTACCTGGTGCTCGGCGCCACCGTCACGCTGACCTGCATCGGCCTGGTGATGGTGCTGTCCAGCTCCAGCGTCGAGTCGATCGCCGACGGTGCCTCGCCGTTCACCGAGTTCTGGAAGCAGGCGATGTTCGCGGCGCTCGGCTTGCCCGGGCTGGTCATCTGCATGCGGGTGCCGCCGCGCATCTGGCAGATGCTGGCCTGGCCGATGCTGCTGGCCGCCTTCCTGCTCCAGGCACTCACTTTCGTGCCGCACATCGGCGTCGGCACCAACGGCAACCACAGCTGGATCGCGGTCGCCGGTTTCACCCTCCAGCCCGCCGAGGTCGGCAAGCTCGCCCTGATCGTCTGGGGCGCCACCGTGCTGGTGCGCAAGCGCCCGCTGATCCACCGGCCGATGCACGCCCTGATCCCGGTGGTGCCGGGGGCCGGCGTGCTGCTGATCCTGATCATGGGCGGAAAAGACCTGGGGACGGCGATGGTCGTGATGGCCATCGTCGCCGGGCTGCTGTTCGTGGCGGGCGCCCCGCTGCGGATCTTCGCGGCCGCCTCCGGCGTGCTGCTGTTCGCCGTGCTGGTGCTGGTGCAGGCCAGCAGCAACCGGCTGGACCGGATCGGCAGCTGGATGAGCGGGTGCAGCGCCACCAGTGAACAGGCCCAGGGCAGCTGTTTCCAGAGCGTGCACGGGCAGTGGGCACTGGCCTCCGGCGGCTGGTGGGGCGTGGGCCTCGGCGGCAGCCGGGAGAAATGGGGTCTCCTGCCGGAGGCCCACAACGACTTCATCTTCGCCATCGTCGGCGAGGAGCTGGGCCTCGTCGGTACCTTGCTCGTGATCGGCCTGCTGCTGACCCTGTGTCTCGGCCTGGCCCGGATCGTGCTGCGCACCGACGACGAATTCGTGAAGATCGCTACCTCGGGAGTTCTGATCTGGGTGGTCACCCACTCCGTCATCAACATCGGTGGGGTCGTCGGGCTCCTGCCGATCGTCGGAATGCCGCTGCCGCTGGTCTCCAGCGGTGGAACGGCGCTCATCACGATGCTCGCCGCCCTCGGCATGGTGCTCGGCTTCGCCCGGCGCGAGTCCGGGGTCGCCGAGGCACTGGCTGCCCGCGCCGGGTTGGTACAGCGATCACTTGCCGTGCTTCCGGTGCGGCGGAACGGTAGGAACCGATGAGTCTCTCCGTCGTACTGGCCGGTGGTGGAACCACCGGCCACATCGCCCCCCTGCTGGCCCTGGCCGACTGCCTGCGCCGTCGCGACCCGGCCACCAAGATCACCGCGCTGGGCACCGCCGAGGGCCTGGAGGCCCGCCTGGTGCCGGCCGCCGGTTACGACCTGGAGCTGATGCCCCGGGTGCCGATGCCGCGCAAGCCGTCCCCGGCGCTGCTGCACCTGCCGGGCAACCTGAAGGCCGCGATCGACGCGGCCGCCGCGGTGCTCGAAGGTGCCGACGTGCTGGTCGGTTTCGGCGGTTACGTGTCCTCGCCGGCCTACCTGGCCGCGCGCCGGCTCGGGGTGCCGTTCGTGGTGCACGAGGCCAACGCCAGCCCCGGGCTGGCGAACAAGCTGGGCGCCCGGTTCACCCCGCACGTCGCGGTCACCTTCCCGGGCACGCCGCTGCGTCACGCCCAGGTGATCGGCCTGCCGCTGCGCCGGCAGATCACCATGCTGGACCGTGACTCGCAGCGCGAGACGGCCCGGGTGGCGCTCGGCCTGAAACCGAACCAGACCACGCTCTTCGTCACCGGCGGCTCGCTCGGCGCCCAGCGCCTGAACGAGACCTTCGGCCGCTCCGCCTGGCTGCTGCACGGCGCCGGGGTGCAGGTGCTGCACACCGCGGGCCGCGGCAAGACGGTGCTGTTCGACGACGGCGACCAGCCGCCGAACTACCTGGTCACCGAGTACCTGGACCGGATGGACCTGGCCTACGCGGCCGCCGACATGGTGGTCTGCCGCTCCGGGGCCGGCAACGTCAGCGAGGTCACCGCGCTGGGTCTGCCCGCCGCCTACGTGCCGCTGCCGATCGGCAACGGTGAGCAGCGGCACAACGCCGAGCCGGTGGTGCGCGCCGGGGGCGGTCTGCTGGTCGACAACGACGCCTGCGACCCGATCTGGGTGGCGAACACCCTGCTGCCGATCCTGAACGACCCCCAGCGCCTGTGGGCCATGGGCGACGCCGCGGCCCGCTTCGGGATCCGTGACGCAGACGAGCGGCTCGCCTCGATGGTCGAGGTCGCGGCCGGCCGGGGAGGCCACCGATGAGCATGTCCGATCCCTCCGCACCGGGCAGCGATCCCACGCTCAGCGTGCCGACGATGGCCGGTTCGCGAGTCGGTGGCCGGCTCAGCGGCGAGGCCACCGTCACCGGTGCCACCGGCGCCCCGATGGTGGACGAGCCGATCCTGGCCGCCCACCTGATCGGTATCGGCGGCGCCGGGATGTCCGGCATCGCCCGGCTGCTGCTGGCCCGCGGGGTCGTGGTGTCGGGCAGCGACAACCGGGACAGCCCGGTGCTGGCCGCGTTGCGGGCCGGCGGGGCCGCCGTCTTCATCGGCCACCGGGCCGACCAGGTGCCGGCCGGGTCCACCGTGGTGATCTCCTCGGCCGTGCGCCCGGAGAACCCGGAACTGGTGGAGGCCCGGGAACGCGGCCTGCGGGTGCTGCACCGCTCGGAGGCGCTGGCGGCGCTGATGACCGGCCGCCGCCCGGTGGCGATCGCGGGCACCCACGGCAAGACCACCACCACCGGCATGACCACCGTGCTGCTGCGGGAGTGCGGGCTGGACCCGTCGTTCGCGATCGGCGGCGAGCTGACCGAGGGCGGTCAGGGCGCCCACGACGGCGCCGGTGACATCTTCGTGGCCGAGGCGGACGAGTCGGACGGCTCGTTCCTGCTGTACCGACCCGAGGTCGCGGTCATCACCAACGTCGAGGCGGACCACCTCGACCACTACGGCACCGGCGAGGCGGTCGAGGCCGCGTTCGCCGAGTTCTGCCAGCGGGTCGTGCCCGGAGGCATGGTGGTGGCCTGCGGTGACGACGAGGGCGTGCGCCGGGTGCTGCACCAGGTGGCGCCCAAGCTGGCCGCGCACGCGGTGCGGGTCTGCCGGTACGGGCTGGACGAGGACAACGACGTGCGCCTGGTCGACGTCGAGGACACCCCGGACGGCGTGCGGTTCTCGATCGAGGCCCGGCCGGACGGCTCCCGGATCGGCCCGGTCACCCTGCGCGTGCCGGGGGTGCACAACGCCCTGAACTCGGTGGCCGCCTGGTGCGTCGCCCGGCACTTCGGGGTGTCCGGTGCCCCGGCGCTGACCGCGGTCCGCAGCTTCGGCGGCACCCGGCGCCGGTTCGAGGACAAGGGCACCGAGGACGGCGTCCGCGTCGTCGACGACTACGCGCACCACCCCACCGAGGTGCGCGCGGTGCTGAAGGCCGCCCGCGCGGTGGTCTCGGACGGCCGGGTGCTCGCCGTGTTCCAGCCGCACCTGTTCAGCCGCACCCGGATCTTCGCCGAGGACTTCGGCGCCGCGTTGTCGCTGGCCGACGAGGTGGTGGTGCTCGACGTGTACGCGGCCCGGGAGGACCCGGAGCCCGGTGTCACCGGTGAGCTGGTGGCGAAGGCGGTGCGGCTGCCGGAGTCCCAGGTCGCCTACCGCCCCACCGCCACGGCCGCCGTCGAGGAGGTGCTGCGCCGCGCGCAGAAGGGTGACCTGGTGCTCACCATCGGCGCCGGTGACGTGACCGCGCTCGGCCCGGCCATTCTCGACGCGATCCGTTCCGGGCACACTCCGGCGGACGAGGGCGAGCACACGCCGGCATGAGCCCGTCCACCTCGTCGAGCGGGCCCGGCCGGCGGCCGGGCCGGAGTTCTTCGGGTCGGGCCACGGCGTCGGGCCGGGGCGCGGCGGCACGGCGGCAGCCGGCCTCCCCGTCGTCCCCGAAGTCGTCCCCCAGGGCGTCGTCGGGCAAGAACGGCAAGAAGAAGCCGCGGCCGAAGGTCACCGCGAGCCGCTCGGCCGGCCTGCTCGAGCGGCCGGTGCTGCGAAGCGGGCGGCCGGTGGTGTCGCCGACCTCGGCGCAGCGCTTCGCCGCCCGGGCCCGCAGGCGCCGGCTGCGCCGCACGATGACCGTGCTCAGCGCGATGATGGTGCTGGCCGGAGGAGGCTGGCTGGCCTTCCTCTCGCCGTGGGCGAAGGTGGAACGGGTGGAGGTCTCCGGCCTGGACCGGATCTCCGAGTCGCAGGTGCGCGACGTCGCGGAGACCGAGATCGGTCACTCGATGCTGCTGGCCCGCACCGCAGACATCACCGCGCAGGTGGAGAAGCTGCGCCTGGTGAAAGACGTGACGGTGAGCCGGTCCTGGCCGGGCACCATCGCGGTGGACGTGACCGAGCGGGAGCCGGTGGCGGCCCTGCCCTCGGAGCAGGTGGCCGCGAACAGCCACGGGACCGGGAGCGGCGACGCCGCCACCGGCACGGCGAAGCCGGTCCAGATGGTGCAGCTGGTGGACGACGACGGCGTGGTGATCGAGACCGTGCCCGCTGCCGACGCGCCCGCCGCCCTGCCCCGGATCCAGGTGACGCTGGGGGAGAAGCGGAGCGTCGAGAACCTGCGTGGCACGCTGGCCGTGCTGAACGGGCTGCCGGAGAACCTGAGCTCGAGACTGAGGTCGATCGGCACCAGCTCGCCCGACGGGATCTGGCTGAAGCTCCGGCTGACCGGGAACCGCACGGTCACCGTGCAGTGGGGCGACTCGGAGCAGGGCGACCAGAAGGCCCGGGTGCTGACGGCGCTGCTGAAGCAGAAGGCGAAGACCTACGACGTGCGGGCCCCGGAGATGCCGACCGTCTCGTCGTAGTGCGTGGTGAACGGCAGGTGACCATCGCGTTCGTCGAGAGCGATCGACTCCGGCGCGCGACACACCGGCGAGGTCGTTGAAAGGCCTCGGGTCGGGCACCTACGTTCAATTATCAGTACAGGCTGACATAACTATAACCCTCCAGTTGAGGGTTAGGATCTAACGGATCCGGCGAGCGAGAGGCACCCCGACGTGGCAGCTCCGCAGAACTACCTCGCGGTCATCAAGGTTGTAGGTATCGGTGGCGGCGGCGTCAACGCGGTCAACCGGATGATCGAGGTCGGACTCAAGGGCGTCGAGTTCATCGCGATCAACACCGACGCCCAGGCGCTGCTGATGAGCGACGCCGACGTGAAACTCGACGTCGGCCGGGAACTCACCCGTGGTCTGGGCGCCGGCGCCGATCCGGAGGTGGGCCGCAAGGCCGCCGAGGACCACGCCGAAGAGATCGAGGAAGTGATCAAGGGCGCCGACATGGTCTTCGTGACCGCCGGCGAGGGTGGTGGCACCGGTACCGGTGGCGCGCCCGTGGTCGCCCGGATCGCCCGGTCGCTCGGCGCACTCACCATCGGTGTGGTCACGCGCCCCTTCACCTTCGAGGGCCGGCGCCGTTCCACCCAGGCCGACTCCGGCATCACCGCCCTGCGTGAAGAGGTCGACACCCTCATCACCATCCCGAACGACCGGCTGCTGTCGATCAGCGACCGGCACGTCAGCGTGCTCGACGCCTTCCGCTCGGCCGACCAGGTGCTGCTGTCCGGTGTCCAGGGCATCACCGACCTGATCACCACTCCCGGCCTGATCAACCTCGACTTCGCCGACGTGAAGTCGGTGATGCAGGGAGCGGGCAGCGCACTGATGGGCATCGGCTCGGCCCGCGGCGAGGACCGCGCGATCCAGGCCGCCGAGACGGCGATCTCCTCGCCGCTGCTCGAGGCCAGCGTCGACGGTGCGCACGGTGTGCTGCTGTCCATCCAGGGTGGCTCCGACCTCGGTCTCTTCGAGATCAACGAGGCGGCCCGGCTGGTGCAGGAGGCCGCGCACCCCGAGGCCAACATCATCTTCGGTGCGGTCATCGACGACGCGCTCGGCGACGAGGTGCGGGTCACCGTGATCGCGGCCGGTTTCGACGGGGGCACCCCGTCGAAGCGTCAGGACGACAACGCGCTCGGCCAGTTCAGCGGCAGACCGCAGTTACCGTCGTCCAACCCGGCTCCACGCCCGGCCCATGCCCAGCCGACGCCGCTGCCCAGTGCGGCGCACGCGCAGAACCAGTACTCCGGTGCGCAGGTTCCGCAGCAGCAGCCGGTCACCGCTCAGGTGCCGGCGAACGTCGGTGGTCATGCGGGTGGCAACGGATACGCGCAGGCCAACGGCTATGCGCAGCCGACCCCGCTGAACCCGCCGGCCGCCGAGCCGGAGGCCGAGTGGTCGCCGTCCGAGGGCCAGGGCTCCACCGGCGAACAGCCGACGCAGTCCCCGGTTCCGCAGGCCGACACGCCGAAGGACCCCACCCCCACCCAGCCCCGGGTGATCGAGGTGACCGACCCGCGTCCGTCGCGCACGCCGCGTCCGATCGTGCTCGACGACGACGATCTCGACGTGCCCGACTTCCTCAAGTAACGTCCGCCTTCCCTCTGGGAAGGAAACGTGGTGGAACGACAGCAAGAACTCGCGGCCGGCCTGGAGAAGGTCCGGTCGCAGGTGACGACGGCATGTGCGGACGCCGGGCGCGACCCGGCTGAGGTCACGCTGGTCGTCGTCACCAAGACCTACCCGGCCAGCGACATCAGGCTGCTGGCCGGGCTCGGGGTCAGGGAGGTCGGCGAGAGCCGCGACCAGGAGGCCTCGGCCAAGGTCGCGGAATCCGCCGACCTGGACCTGACCTGGCACTTCATCGGCCGGTTGCAGAGCAACAAGGCCCGGCACGTCGGTCGCTACGCAGACGTCGTGCACTCCCTCGACCGGCTCTCCCTGGTCGGCGGTCTGGAGCGCGGCGCGGCCGAGACCGATCGCCGGGTGCGGTGCTTCGTGCAGCTGAGCCTCGACGGTGACAACTCCCGCGGCGGGGCCCTGGCCTCCGAGGTGCCGGCTCTGGCCGACGCGATCGCTGCTTCTGATCACCTTGAGTTAGCGGGACTGATGGCGGTCTCGCCTGTGACGTGGGACCCAGATGCCGCATTTGCCGATCTTTTGGCTGCTTCTGAGCATCTACAGAGGCAACACCCGGAGGCAACGAGCATTTCGGGTGGCATGAGCGGGGATTTCATGCAAGCGCTGCGTCACGGAGCAACTCACCTGCGTGTCGGAAGCGCGGTCCTCGGTCAGAGGCCGCCCCTCGGGTAGCTTCGTCGCAGGGTGAGCGAACATGCGGAGGTTTCGATGAGCGGCGCACTGCGCAAGACCATGGTGTACCTGGGCCTTGCCGAGGACGACGACCGCTACTCGGCGTACGACGAGTACGAGGACGAGGACTTCGATCCGGTCGTGGACGACGAGGACGAGCGAGAAGAACCCCGCCGGGCTCCGGTCACCCCGATCGGCCGGGCCCAGGGGCAGGGGCAGATGGCCCGGGTGGTCGCCCACCCGTCGGCCGAGATCCACCGGATCACCACGATCCATCCCCGGACCTACAACGAGGCCAAGACCATCGGCGAGAGCTTCCGCTCGGGAACGCCGGTGATCATGAACCTGACGGACATGGACGACGCCGACGCCAAGCGTCTCGTCGACTTCTCCGCCGGGCTGGTCTTCGGTCTGCACGGGTCGATCGAGAAGGTGACTGGCAAGGTCTTCCTGCTGTCCCCGGCGAATGTCGAGGTGGCGACACCGGAGAAGCCCCGGCCCGCGGAGCGGTCGGCCTTCTTCAACCAGTCGTAGGCAGATCTACCCGCGGACCGTGAGGGTCAGCGGGTAGATCTGAAAGATTGCACTCCCGTCGCACCTGGTGCTGACGGTGTTTCGCTATGCCTGAGAGACCCTCGGCGTGCCCGAACGGGCAGAACGGACCGGCGGGCGGGGCAGATGCCGCCGGACGGGCGAGGGTGGGCACCGGACGGCGAGCCGGCGCGTTGTACCGGCACATGCGTAGGGCGAACTGAACCCGGCGCGATCGGGCCGGTCCGGCCGATCGTGGGGGAACAGAAGTAATCCTAGGCGATCCGGGCGCATAAAAACGACGCCCGGTTCGCTACGGTGAACGCCGTTCGACGTAGCCCATCCCCTCGGGTAGGCCTGTCCGACCGGCTCCGTGCCGGTGGACCAGGAACCGCCCGGTCCAACACTGAGTGCAAAGCGGAGTCGCAACCGTCGTGGACGTGATCAGGTACCTGCTCTATTACGTCGTCTTCCTGTTCTTCATCATCCTGATCGGCCGGCTGGTGATCGACTGGATCCAGGTGTTCGCCCGGGACTGGCGCCCGCGTGGCGTGGTGCTGGTGATCGCCGAGGGCATCTATTCGGGCACCGACCCGCCGCTGAAGGCGCTGCGCCGGCTGCTCCCGCCCCTGCGCATCGGGGCCGTGCAGCTCGACTTGGCCTTCATCGTGTTGTTCCTCATAGTGAGCATCCTGATGCAGGTGCTGCGACCGTAGGCCCGGGTGCCACACGTAGCACCTTCAGGTGACAGATTGTGCGTGACACATGACCCTCCGTTGCTCCGGAAGTGGTCATCTGCGCCGACCTTGTGTAGCGTCAGCTTCCGGTACGGTGGCGTAGCAGCGGCTCCGCACTTCCGATTGAGTGACCAACGCGAGGTGACCAGATGGCGTTGACGCCCGAAGACGTTGTTAATAAGCGCTTCCAGGCGACCAAGTTCCGCGAAGGCTACGACCAGGACGAGGTCGACGACTTCCTGGACGAGGTCGTCAACGAGCTACGTCGTCTCAACGAGGAGAACGAGGAGCTGCGCGGCAAGCTGAGCTCCTGCGAACGCCGAGTGGGCGAGCTGTCCCGTGCCAACGTGGCCCGCGAGTCCGCTCCGGAACCGGCTCCCGCGCCGATGCCGACCCCCCCGCCCGCACCGCAGCCGGTGGCCGCGGTCGTGCCGGAGCCCGTCCGGGTCCCGGCCGTCATGGAGGCGGCGCCGCAGGGTCCCGAGGCCGCTGCCGGCATGCTGGCGCTCGCCCAGAAGCTGCACGACGAGTACGTGCGCAACGGTGAGCAGACCCGCGACCGCATCGTCGGCGAGGCGCGCGAGCACTCCAACCGCCTGATCCGTGAGGCCGAGGAGAAGCAGCGCCAGACGCTCGGTTCCCTGGAGCAGGAGCGTTCGCTGCTCGAGCGCAAGATCGACGAGCTGCGCGCCTTCGAGCGGGAGTACCGCAGCCGGCTCAAGTCCTACCTGGAAGGCCAGCTGCGCGAGCTGGAGTCCAAGGCCGCCGTCGTGCCCACCCGTGGGCCGCAGCAGCCGCAGTCCCAGCCGGCCGGTGTCGGCGCCGCTCCCTATGGCGCGCCGCTGCCGACCCGTGGTGGTTACTCGGACTCCGGGGCCGACGCCCCCGCGCAGTACCCCTTCGGCGGACAGAGCTGACGCAGGCAGCTAGCCAGCACGGCCCAGCGGGTTCAGACTTATCTGAATCCGCTAGAGCCGTTTTGCGGGCGGTGCCGGCCGCTCTGACCAGCACCGCCCGCGTCGCCGTGAGGGGGCACACGTGCCACGGGCCGAGCGCAAGGCTGCTACCACCGTGACCGGGCCGTTCGGGGCCATCCGCGCCGAGCTGGTCGCCGACCTGGCCCGGCTGGAGGCCGAGCGGGAGACGGTGCTGGCGGGCCTGGCCGACGTGCTGCGCGACAGCGCCGCGGGTTCCGGCGACGACCCGGCCGACTCCAGCGGCAAGACCTTCGGCCGGGAGCACGAGCAGGCGCTGCTCACCCGGGTCACCGACGCGGTGCAGGCCACGCGGGACGCCCTGGACCGGATGGCGGCCGGCACCTACGGGGTGTGCGAGAGCTGCGGCGAGCCGATCGCGCTGCCCCGCCTGGAGGCCTTTCCCCGGGCGGCGCTGTGTGTGGCCTGCAAGCAACGGCAGGAGCGCCGGTAGACGCCGGTAGAGCGGTCCGCCGTCGGCGGGTACGTCGCCCGGTGCGGGACATGGCACCCTATGAGGACGATGACAGAGCCCACGAAGACGCCGGACTCCGGCGTGGATGACACCGGCGTGGCCGACGCGCCGCCCCCGGTCCCGCCGGCCCGGCGCCGCGCCTACGCCGCGGCCGTTCCGCTGATCGCCCTGGTGGTGCTCGGTCTGGACCAGCTCACCAAGTATCTGGCGGTCGAGAAGCTGACCGGCGAGGGCCGGGTGGACGTGGCCGGCGACCTGTTCGGCTTCTACCTGATCCGCAACCCCGGCGCCGCGTTCTCCATGGCCACCGGCTCCACCTGGATCTTCAGCGTGGTCGCGATCGCGGTGGCGGTGTTCATCATCCGGATCTCCCGCACACTCGGGCACTGGGGCTGGGCCGTGGCGCTCGGCCTGCTGCTGGGCGGTGCGGTGGGCAACCTGACCGACCGGATCTTCCGCTCGCCCGGCCTGTTCCGCGGTCACGTGGTCGACTTCCTGGAACTGCCGAACTGGCCCATCTTCAACCTCGCCGACTGCGCGATCACCTGCGCCGCGGTGCTGATCGCGGTGCTCAGCGTGATCGGGATCGGCACCGACGGGCAGCGCGTGAGCGACTCGAAGAAGAAGAGCACGACCGAAGACGGCGATGGGCAGGCCGATGCCTGAGGTGCGCTCCCTCCCGGTGCCCGACGGGCTGGCCGGCGAGCGGCTCGACGCCGGGCTGGCCCGGCTCTTCGGCCTGTCCCGCAGCGCGGTGGCCGACCTGGCCACCGACGGCGCGGTGCTGCTCGACGGCTCCCCGGTGGGCAAGTCCGAACGGCTGCGCGCCGGGGCCTGGCTGGAGATCAGCCTTCCCGGCGCGGAGAAGGACGAGCTGCCGCCGCCCGAGCCGGTGCCCGGCATGCGGATCGTGCACGACGACGACGAGCTGGTGGTCATCGACAAGCCGGTCGGTGTGGCCGCGCACCCCAGCCCGGGCTGGACCGGTCCCACGGTGACCCAGGGCCTGGCCGCGGCCGGCTACTCGATCGCCACCTCCGGCGCGGCCGAGCGGCAGGGCATCGTGCACCGTCTCGACGTCGGCACCAGCGGCCTGATGGTGGTGGCCAAGAGCGAGTACGCGTACTCGGTGCTGAAGCAGGCCTTCCGCGAGCGCACGGTGGAGAAGACCTACAACGCGATCGTGCAGGGCCACCCGGACCCGCTGCGCGGCACCATCGACGCGCCGATCGCCCGGCACCCCTCGCACGACTACAAGTTCGCCGTGATCACCGGCGGCAAGGCCAGCGTCACGCACTACGAGACGGTCGAGGCGTTCCGCGCCGCGTCGCTGGTGGAGGTGCATCTGGAGACCGGCCGCACGCACCAGATCCGGGTGCACTTCTCGGCGCTGCGTCACCCCTGCGCCGGTGACCTCACCTACGGCGCCGACCCCACCCTGGCCGCGAGGCTCGGGCTCACCCGGCAGTGGCTGCACGCCGTGCGGCTGGGCTTCGAGCACCCGGGCACGGGGGAGTGGGCCGAGTACCAGAGCGAGTACCCGGACGACCTGGCCACCGCCCTGGAACGCCTGCGGGCCTGGGGCTGACGACGCCGGTGCCCGCGCCTGAGCGGTTCACAGTGCCCGCCGCTAGGATCGGCGCCCGATGAGCATGATCGATGAACGGCCCGGCCCGGGGGCCACGAAGAAGCCGAAACTCCTGGCCGGTGAGACCGTCGCCCTGGTCCTGCCGATCGTGCTCGGCATCGTGGTGGCGGTGGCCTGGCGCCTTCTGCTGCCGCTCACCGAGAAGCTCGGTGACGAGACGGAGCTTCAGGCCGCGGTCGACGGCACGCTGGCCGGGCTGGGACTGCTGACCGGCCTGCTGCTGGGCATCGGCGCGCTGCTGCGCCCGGGGCGTTACCCGGTGCGCCGGGTGACGGCTCTGCTGGTCACCTCCACCCTGGGCGGTGCGATCAGCTGGTTGCTGGGCAACACGCTGGGCACGCCGGTGCTGCGGGGGGTCGGCGCGGCCTTCATCTGGCCGGCCACCACCGCCGTGGTGATCATGGTGGGCGCGATCCTGCCCTGGACGTCACACCGCCTGGACCAGGCGTCCCGTCCCGCCGAGCCGTACGGCCTCCGGTGGGACGACGAGCCGGATCCGGCCCGGGCCGAGGCCCCGGGGGAGCGCCCGGCGAGCTGACGAGGGCGATTGGCACGCATCGGTGTCAGTGCCCGAGACTCGCCCCCGTGAACATCATCGTCGGTTTCTTCCTCATCCTCCTGCTGATCGGTATCGGCACCGCGATCGTCTGGCTGCTGAAGGCCCTGATGCGGGAACTGTCCCGCAACAACTAGGGCGTGGCGGCGAACTCCCGGGTCCCCGGGGCGGCGGCGCTCCGGGGACCCGGAGGCGAGACATCGTGGTGAGAGCCCAGTCTCGGCACGGAACGCCCGGCTGAACGCGCTCAGGTTCCGACAGCCCACCTGTGACGCGGTCCAGGCCGCGGGCCGCCCGGCGGCCAGGTGCCCGCCGCCACCCGCACCCGAGCTCGCCAGGCGGCGAACCGACACGTGGTCCGGAGCGCGAGGAAGCGCGGTGTCAGCAACACCGCGATCGACCGGCACCGGCTGGAGAACCACCGGCTGCCGGCTGAGGGCCGCACGCTCGACGACATCGACGACCTGGCGATCGCCGGGTGGGTCTCGGGCACAATCTGCGCGTGGCGAAGAAGAAGGACGCGGGTGCGTCGACCCCGGCGGTGAAGGTGCTCAGCGGCGCGGGAGTGGTGTTCACGACGCACACGTTCGAGGCGGAGGACCGCAGCCGGGCCTCGTCGTCGGAGCGGGTCGCGTTCGGCACCGAGGCGGCGAGCGCGCTCGGTGTGGATCAGGGCCGGGTGTACAAGACGCTGGTGGCCGACGTGGACGGGACGTTGTGGGTGGCGGTCGTGCCGGTCGCCGGGCAGCTCGACCTGAAGGCCCTGGCCTCGGCGGCGGGCGGCAAGAAGGCGACGATGGCCGACCCGGCGGCGGCCGAGCGCAGCAGCGGCTACGTGGTGGGCGGAATCAGCCCGCTCGGTCAGCGCAAGGCCCTGCCCACGGTGGTCGACGCCTCCGCCCTGGAGCACGCCACGGTGTTCGTCAGCGGGGGCCGTCGCGGCCTCGACCTGGAACTGGCCCCCGCCGACCTGGTTCGGCTGACCCGGGCCCGCACCGCCCCGATCGGCCGGCCGGCTCCGTAGAGGCCGACCGACTCGGGAGAGACCGGCCCGCTCCGGACTGGCCCGCCCCGGATTGGCCGGCCCGCTCGGTAGAGGCCGCTCATGTCCGGAGAAGGGCCGTGCCGGAAAGGTTTTCGTCGTCCTCAATTGGGGGTCGGCGGCTCTTTGGTGAGCTCGACGGCGGGCAGCGAGCTGAACGCGTCGAGCAGGCCGATCTCGCGGCGCAGCAGCCCGAGCTCGGCGGTGAGCCGGTCGTGGGTGCTCGGCGCGGCCAGGAGCGCCTGCCGCTCGGGCAGTTCCAGCACCGCAGCGGCGGCCACCAGGTACGACAGCACCCGTGGGTCGGTGGGAACGCCGGACTGCTCCACCCGCAGCCGGTCGCGGTAGGCGGCGAACCGCAGCCCGACCAGCTCGGCGGCGGCCTCCAGGTCGCCGGGGCCGTCCGGCTCACCGATGAAGTCGACGAGCCCGGTGTGGTAGGGCGTGTCCGCGTCGGCGTCCAGGCCCTTCAGCTCGAACCGTACGTGCCCGACGGTGACCAGGTCGAACCGGCCGTCGTCGTAGGGCGTGACCTCGCGGATCTGCGCGGTGCAGCCCACCTCGTACAGGCCCTCGGCGGTCTCCGGGTCGCGCCCCGGGCGGGTCGCGATCACCCCGAAGTGCCGGGGCGCGCCCTCGGGCAGGTCGAGCAGGGCCCGCACCAGCAGCTGGTAGCGCTGCTCGAAGATGTGCAGCGGCAGCACGAGACCCGGCACCAGCACGGTGCTGAGCGGAAACAGGGGAAGCCGGGTCGCCACGGGGACCAAACTAGTCAAAGTCGCAGGCTCCGCGTTCCCACCGGCAGGGACGGTTCCGCCCGCCCTCTAGAATCGCGCCGTGATCCGCCGACTTGACCTGCGAGGCCAGCACCTGACGTCCCGTGACCTGCGCGCGGTGGTACCCCGCGCCGAACTGGACGTGCAGCATGCGCTCGACACGGTGCGCCCGATCTGCGATCAGGTGCGCACGCAGGGCGTTTCCGCGCTGATCGAGCTCACCGAGAAGTTCGACGGGGTGCGTGTCGACTCGATCCGGGTGCCCGCCGCCGCGCTCGCGCGCGCCCTGGAGCAGCTCGATCCGCAGGTCCGCGCCGGCCTGGAGGAGTCGATCCGCCGGGCCCGGCTGGTGCACGCCGACCAGCGCCGCCACGACACCACCACCCAGGTGGTCCCCGGTGGCACGGTGACCGAGCGCTGGGTGCCGGTCGACCGGGTCGGGCTGTACGTGCCCGGCGGCCGGGCGGTGTACCCGAGCAGCGTGGTGATGAACGTGGTGCCCGCGCAGGAGGCCGGCGTGCCCGGTCTGGCCGTCACCAGCCCGGCGCAGCGCGACAACCCGGCCGGTTTCGAGGGGCTGCCGCACCCGGCCATCCTCGCCGCCTGCGCCCTGCTCGGCGTGGACGAGGTGTACGCGGTGGGCGGCGCCCAGGCCGTGGCGATGTTCGCCTACGGCGCCAAGGACGCCGACGGCTCCTGGATCTGCGAGCCGACCGACCTGGTCACCGGCCCGGGCAACATCTGGGTGACCGCGGCCAAGCGCCTGCTCAAGGGCATCATCGGCATCGACTCCGAGGCCGGGCCGACCGAGATCGCGGTGCTCGCCGACGACAGCGCCGACGCCGACCACGTGGCCAGCGACCTGATCAGCCAGGCCGAGCACGATCCGCTCGCCGCCGCGGTGCTGGTCACCGACTCCGAGGCGCTCGCCGCCACGGTCGAGTCCGCCGTCGCCGCCCGGGTCGCCGCCACCAAGCACACCGAGCGGGTCACCGCCTCGCTGTCCGGCCCGCAGTCGGCGATCGTGCTGGTCGACGACCTGGACACCGGGCTGGCCGTGGTGGACGCCTACGCCGCGGAGCACCTGGAGATCCAGACCCGTGACGCCGCCGCGGTGGCCGCCCGGGTGCGCAACGCCGGGGCGATCTTCGTCGGCCCGTACTCGCCGGTCAGTCTCGGCGACTACTGCGCGGGCTCCAACCACGTGCTGCCCACCGGCGGCTGCGCCTGCTTCTCCAGCGGGCTCAGCGTGCAGTCGTTCCTGCGTGGCATCCACGTGATCGACTACGACCGGACCGCACTGGAACAGGTGGCGCCGCACGTGGTGGCCCTGGCGAACGCCGAGGACCTGCCGGCCCACGGCGAGGCCGTGACCGCGCGGTTCCCGGGCTGATGCCGGATCAGCGGGTCGCGCTGCTGCTGCGGGGGATCAACCTCGGCGGCCGGCGCAAGCTGGCGATGGCACAGCTGCGCGACCTGCTGACCTCGCTCGGCCACACCGGGGTGAGCACGATCCTGGCCAGTGGCCAGGCGGTGGTGACCACGCCGCGGGACCCGGCGGAGGTGGCCGCCGAGCTGGAGTCCCGGCTGCTGGGGGAGACCGGCCTGACCACCGACGTGCTGGCCCGCACCGGCGCCGAGATGACGTCGGTGTTGGCCGGGAACCCGTTCCCGACGGCGGACGACGACGGTTCGCGGCACGCGGTCGTCTTCCTGCGCTCGCCGCTGTCCGAGGCGCAGCTGGCCGGGTTCGACCCGGCCGCCTACGCCCCCGACGAGCTGGTGGCCCGGGGTCGTGAGCTGTATCTGCGCCTGCCCGCCGGTTTCGCCGACAGCCGGCTGTCGATCGCCGTGGGCAAGGTGAGGGGCGTGCCCGCCACCACGCGGAACTGGAACACGGTGAAGAAGATCCAGGCCCTCACGACGGCCTGAAGCGCAGCCCGTCCACGAGCAGGTCGAGCATGCGGCCGGCCTGCTCCCGCTGGTCCGGCTGCCCGGCCGTCATCGCGATCCCGCTGAGCGTGAGCAGCACGTCGACCGGCTGCACGTCGCCGCGCAGCAGATCGGCCCGGACGCCGGCTCCGAGCAGGTCGTCCACCGCGGCCGTCATCCGGGCCCGGCTGGTGGAGTAGGGGTTTCGGCCCGAGGCGATCACGGCGGTCAGGGCGTCGGCCATCTCGCGCTTGGTGGTCATGTAGTCGATGAAGTGGTCCATCCAGCGGCGCAGCGCCTGATCGGCCGGGTGCGCGACGAGCAGCTCACCGGCCGCGTCGCAGAGCCTGGCCAGCTCGTTGCGGTAGGCCGCCTCGACCAGCTCGTCGCGGCTGGGAAAGTGCCGGTACAGCGTGCCGATGCCGACCCCGGCGTCCTTGGCGATGCCCTCCAGCGAGGCGTCGGTGCCGTCGCGGCTGAACGCCAGCACCGCCGACCGCAGCAGCCGCTCCCGGTTGCGCCGGGCATCGGCGCGCAGCGGCCGTTCGCTCGGTGCCGTCACTTCGTCACTTCCCTGCCACACGTCGTCCTGATCGCGAACGTCCATTGTCGCCCAGGTTCCGGGCGGCCGGAACAAAGCCCGCAGGCCCCCGGTTACTAAGCGGAGGAACCTCCGAATACGCGGACCATCCTGGGAAGGCCGGAAGATCATGACACTCTTCACCACCCCGTTCGGCGAGGAATCCACCGCCGCGCAGGTCCTGGCCGGGGTCGACCTCGGCGGGCGGCGCGCCGTCGTCACCGGCGCCGCCTCGGGGATCGGCGTCGAGACCGCCCGAGCCCTGGCGGAGGCCGGGGCCGAGGTCACCCTCGCCGTGCGGAACACCGAGGCCGGGCAGGAGGTCTCGCGACGGATCCCGGGCAGCCGGGTGGAGCGCCTCGACCTGGCCGACCAGGACTCCGTGGCCGCGTTCGCCCGGCGGTGGCAGGGGCCGCTGCACATCCTGGTCAACAACGCCGGGGTGATGGCCAGCCCGTTCGCGCGCACCCCGCAGGGCTGGGAGATGCAGTTCGCCACCAACCACCTGGGCCACTTCGCCCTGGCCCACCGGCTGCACGACGCGCTCGCCGCCGCCGGTGACGCCCGGGTGGTGGCGGTCAGCTCCAGCGCCCACCACCGCGCGGGTGTCGACTTCGACGACATCCACTTCGAGCGCCGTGAGTACCTGCCCTGGACGGCCTACGGGCAGTCCAAGACCGCCAACGTGCTGTTCGCGGTCGAGGGGGCGAAACGCTGGGCGGGAGAAGGCATCACGGTCAACGCGCTGAACCCGGGCGGCATCCGCACCAACCTCCAGCGACACGTCAGCGAGGCCGAGCTGGACGCCCTGCGCCGGGCCGCGAGCTCGGCCGGTGAGGAACTGCGCTGGAAGAGCGTGGAGCAGGGGGCCGCGACGTCCGTGCTGCTGGCGGCCTCACCGCTGGTGAAGGGCGTCACCGGCAGGTACTTCGACGACTGCCACGAGGCCCCGGTGGGGCAGTTCGGCGCCCGGCACGGGGTCTCGCCGCACGCCCTCGACCCGGAGGCGGCCGCCCGGCTGTGGGAGTACTCGGTGGCCGAGCTCGGCCTCCAGGGACTCAGTCTCTAGCCTCTGGGACCGGTCTTCCCGCGCACCACGGCCATCGCCTCCAGCACCGACCGGTCGGGCACCCGGCCGCGGTCGAAGGCCCGCAACGCCTCGTCCACCGAGAAGCCGGCCGCCCACCAGTCGGCCGGGTGGATGCCGTCCGGCCCGGCCAGCCGGGCGACCGGGTGCCAGCGCTCCCACCGGGTGCTCGGGTCCAGGCCGTCGCCGGTGACCGGCGAGAACAGCAGCGGGGTCTGCGCCGGGTGCGAGATCCAGCCCGCCGTCTCCCATTCCGGCACCTCGTGGATCCAGCGCCCGCCGAGCACCACGTCGATCCACTCGCCGGCCATGCCCACCATCCCGCCGCGCGCCGTCACCACGGTCTCGAACAGGGTGAACGGAACGTAGCGCTGGGCCTGGAGCAGAGCGGTGCCCGGATCGACGCCCAGCGGCGAGGTGAGGTAGGGCCGCAGCGTGTCCAGCACCTGCGGCCGGCCGAGACGGCGCAGCTCGGTGACGGTGATGCCGGCCAGCCAGTCCCGGTCGCCCGGGCGCAGCCGGGCCCAGGCGACCAGCCCGGCGAACGGCAGCTCGGCGCGGCGCGGCAGGTCGGGACGGTTCTCCGGCGGGGTCCAGCGGCGTTCCGGGGCGGCCGGGTCGGGACGGGCCTCGTCCACCGGCACCGGGTCGGGCACCAGCCGGCGCGGCCGCTCGAACCGCACCAGCCGGCGCAGATGGGCCGGGGTCCAGCCGAGCCCGGCCAGTTCCTGGGCCTCCTCGCGGGTCAGCACCCGCGAGGTCAGGTACGCCTCGGTGCGGTCGCCACCGGTGACCCGCTGATAGGCCGCCGCCAACTGTGGACGACGAAAAGCCCACCCGGCCGCGAGTACCGGGAGCACACCCCTGCCGTCGGCCTCGCCGACCTGATTCACGCCCGGCCCTCCTGACCCGTGGATCTCCTGCGGGGTCATGCTAGGCCGTGCTCCTGGACGCAGGTGCAGGCCAGGGGCTGTGTGGGGGACATGCCCGCAGTCGCCACAGAGGGGTGTCAGACTCGCTCGTTAGACTCCCGCCCGTGAGCAACGAGTCCAGGGCCGAGGTTCTCGCCCGCCTGCCGCTGCGCGACGACCTGCGGGGCCGCACCCCGTACGGCGCGCCGCAGCTCGACGTGCCGGTGCGGCTGAACACCAACGAGAACAGCTACGACGTGCCGGCCGAGGTGGCCGCCGCGATCGTCGAGGCCGTCCGGCAGGAGGCCGGCCATCTGAACCGGTACCCCGACCGTGAGTTCACCCAGCTGCGCGAGGACCTGGCCAACTACCTCGGGCACGACCTGGAGGCCGACCAGATCTGGGCCGCCAACGGCTCCAACGAGGTGCTCCAGCAGTTGCTCCAGGCGTTCGGTGGCCCGGGCCGCACGGTGCTCGGCTTCGCCCCGAGCTACTCGATGCACCCGATCATCACCGTCGGCACCGGCGCCACCTGGGTGGACGGCAAGCGCGGGAGGGCCGGTCAGGCCACCGACGACCCGAACCAGTTCGACCTGCACGTGGCCGAGACGGTCGAGCAGATCGAGCGGGTGAAGCCGGCGGTCACCTTCCTCTGCTCGCCGAACAACCCGACCGGCACCGCGCTCGACCTCGACGTGGTGAAGGCCGCCTACGACGCCACCGACGGCATCGTCATCGTCGACGAGGCCTACACCGAGTTCGCCCGCACGGGCACGGCGAGTGCACTGACGCTGCTGCCCGGCCGCGAGCGGCTGGTGGTCAGCCGCACCATGAGCAAGGCCTTCGCCCTGGCCGGAGCCCGGGTCGGCTACCTGGCCGCCGACCCCGCGGTCACCGACGCGATCCGCCTGGTGCGCCTGCCCTACCACCTGTCCTCGCTCACCCAGGCCGCCGCCCGGGCCGCGCTCTGGCACTCCGACGTGCTGCTCGACACCGTCGAGGCGATCAAGCGCGACCGCGACCGCATCGTCACCTCGGTGCGCGAACTGGGACTGAACCCGGCGCCCAGCGACGCCAACTTCGTGCTGTTCGGCGGCCTGGCCGACGAGAAGGCGCTGTGGCGCTCGCTGCTCTCGCGCGGCGTGCTGATCCGCGACGTCGGCCTGCCCGGCTTCCTGCGGGTCTCGGCGGGCACCCCGGAAGAGACCACGATCTTCCTCGACGCCCTCGCCGACTCGCTGCTCGACGCGCCCGTCACGGTCTGAAAGAGCCTGTAGACAGCGGCAAATCATGGACGACGAGGAGCCCGCGCGGCCCTCGTCGTCCACCATTTCTTCTGAAGCACACGCAACCCCTGAGGAGACACCGATGGCCCGCACCGCCCGGATCGAGCGGACCACCAGCGAGTCGAGCGTGGTGGTCGAGCTGAACCTCGACGGCACCGGTGAGGCGAAGATCTCCACCGGCGTGGGTTTCTACGACCACATGCTGAACGCGCTGTCGAAGCACTCGCTGATCGACCTGACCGTGCAGGCCACCGGAGACCTGCACATCGACGCCCACCACACGGTGGAGGACGTGGCGATCGTGATCGGCGAGGCGCTGCGGGAGGCGCTCGGCGACAAGGCCGGCATCCGGCGCTTCGGCGACGCGATCGTGCCGCTCGACGAGGCGCTGGCCCAGGCCGTGGTCGACGTGTCCGGCCGGCCCTACTGCGTGCACACCGGCGAGCCCGAGGGCCAGCAGTACGTGCTGATCGGCGACCGCTACATCGGCTCGCTCACCCGGCACGCCCTGGAGTCGATCGCCCACCACGCCTCGATCGGCCTGCACGTGCGCGTGCTCGGCGGGCGCGACCCGCACCACATCGTGGAGGCCCAGTTCAAGGCGGTGGCCCGGGCCCTGCGGGTGGCGGTCGAGCCGGACCCCCGGGTCACCGGCATCCCGAGCACCAAGGGCGCGCTCTAGGGTCACGGGCCCGGAGTCACGGGCTTCTGGGCCACGGGCTTCTGAGTCATGGGCTCTCCGCCGGCGCGATCAGCTGGGTGCCCTGCGGCAGGGTGCCCTCGGTCGAGGCCGCACCCAGGTAATGCAGCAGCTCGGCCCGCAGCTCCTGCGCCGCCCGGGACGGCTGGGCACCGCGCCGGTGGGCCAGGCCGATGGTGCGCGACAGGCCGGGCGCGGCGATCGGGGTGACCCGGTGGGTGGTGCGCCCGGCCACCACGGTGCTGGGCACCACCGCCAGCCCGAGCCCGGCCTCCACCATGCTCAGCACGGCGTCCATCTCGCCGCCCTCCACGGCCAAGGTGGGCGCGAAACCCGCCCGGCGGCAGGCGCTCACGGTCACCTCGCGCAGTTCGTAACCGGTCCGGAACATCACCAGCGGCCGGCCGCGCAGCTGGGCGATCGCGATCGGGCGGCCGTCGGTGGGGGCGGGCTCGCGCGGCGACGACACCACCACCAGGTCCTCCCGCAGCAGCGGAACCGTCTCCAGCGCCGGGTCGTCCGCGTGCAGCGGCAGCACCAGCAGCGCCAGGTCGATCAGCCCGGAAGCGGTCTTGGCCACCAGGTCACGCGATCCGCTCTCCTCCAGCACCAGCCGGATGGCCGGGTAGCGCCGGCGGTAGCGCCGGGCCACCTCGGGCAGCAGGCCGGTGAGCAGGCTCGGCGTCGCGCCCAGCCGCACCCGGCCGCTGCGCAGCTGGATCAGCTCGCGCACCTCCTGCTGGGCGGTCTCCACGTCGGCGGTGATGCGCTGGGCGATGGGCAGCAGCGCCTCACCCGCGGGGGTCAGCGTGATGTTGCCGCGCACCCGGTCGAAGAGCTCGGCGCCGAGTGATGATTCCAACGCCCGGATCTGTTGCGAGAGCGAGGGCTGGGCGATCTCCAGCAGCTGCGCCGCCCGGGTGAAGTGCTTCGTTTCCGCGACAGTGAGGAAATACACGAGCTGCTGTATTTGCACGAGCACAGGGTAACCAGGTCGATAGTCTGTCTCTATCGAGAACCTATGACTCATCTCTTGGACCTAATCAGCCTCTAGGGCCTACCTTGCCGCCGTGGTAGAGACGCTGAGCAAGAACCCGCGCGTGACGGGATTCGGCACCCTGCACCGCTCGACCATCGGGCGGAAGATGATCATGGCCGTCACGGGCCTGATCATGCTGGCGTTCGTCGTCGTGCACATGATCGGCAACCTGAAGATCTTCTTCGGCGAGACCGAGTTCAACGAGTACGCCGCCTGGCTGCGCACCATCGGTGAGCCGGCTCTCCACGAGGCCTGGTACCTCTGGATCCAGCGGGCGGTCCTGACCGTGGCGCTGGTGCTGCACATCTGGGCCGCGATCACGCTGTCCAAGCACGACGTGCGGGCCCGGCCGGTGAAGTACCACGCGAAGCGCAAGGGTGGTTACGCCACCTCGACCATGCGCTGGGGCGGCGTCACGCTGCTGCTCTTCATCGTCTGGCACATCCTCGACATGACCACCGGCACGGTGAACCCGGCCACCTCGCACGAGCCCTACGAGCGGATCACCGCCGGGTTCGACCAGTGGTGGAACGTCGTCATCTACACCCTGGCCATGGGCGCCCTGTGCATGCACATCTGGCACGGGCTCTGGAGCGCGGCCAACACTCTGGGCTGGAACCGGGCCACCACCGCGTCCTTCCGCACCTTCGCGGTCGTGTTCGCGTTGCTGGTGGCCTTCGGGTTCCTGCTGATTCCCTACAGCGTCGTCTTCGGGTTGGTGGATTGAGATGCCTGACTCCTCGGCAAAATTCGTCGGTGAGGGCGAGTTCTTCACGGTCGGTGACCCGGTCACCGACGACAAGGCCCCCGACGGTGACATCGAGACCCGCTGGGACCGGCGCAAGTTCGCGTCCAAGCTGGTCAACCCGGCGAACCGGCGCAAGCACAAGGTGATCGTGGTGGGCACCGGCCTGGCCGGCGGCGCCGCGGGCGCCTCGCTGGCCGAGCAGGGCTACCACGTGGTGCAGTTCTGCTTCCAGGACTCGCCCCGCCGCGCGCACTCGATCGCCGCGCAGGGCGGCATCAACGCCGCGAAGAACTACCGCAACGACGGCGACTCGATCTACCGGCTGTTCTACGACACGGTGAAGGGTGGCGACTTCCGCGGCCGGGAGTCGAACATCTACCGGCTGGCCGAGAACAGCGTGAAGATCATCGACCAGTGCGTGGCGCAGGGCGTGCCGTTCGCCCGCGAGTACTCCGGTCTGCTCGACACCCGCTCCTTCGGCGGGGTGCAGGTGCAGCGCACCTTCTACGCCCGCGGCCAGACGGGCCAGCAGCTGCTGATCGGTGCCTACCAGGCGCTGTCGAAGCAGATCGACGCCGGCAACGTGGAGATGTACGCCCGGCACGAGATGCTCGACCTGATCATCGTCGACGGCCGCGCTCGCGGCATCGTCGCCCGCAACCTGGTCACCGGTGAGCTGTCCACCCACCTCGGTGACGCCGTGGTGCTGGCGACCGGTGGCTACGGCAACGTCTTCTTCCTCTCCACGAACGCGAAAGGCTCCAACACCAGCGCGATCTGGCGGGCCCACCGGCGCGGCGCCTACTTCGGCAACCCCTGCTACACGCAGATCCACCCGACCTGCATCCCGCGCTCCGGTGACCACCAGTCCAAGCTCACGCTGATGAGCGAGTCGCTGCGCAACGACGGCCGGATCTGGGTGCCCAAGCAGATGGGCGACACCCGCCCACCGGCCGACATCCCCGAGGACGAGCGCGACTACTACCTGGAGCGCATCTACCCGGCGTTCGGCAACCTGGTCCCGCGCGACATCGCCTCCCGCGCCGCGAAGAACGTCTGCGACGAGGGCCGCGGCGTCGGCCCCGGCGGGCAGGGCGTCTACCTCGACTTCGCCGACGCGATCAAGCGGATGGGCGAGCCGGCGGTGCGCGAGAAGTACGGCAATCTCTTCGACATGTACGCCCGGATCACCTCCGAGAACCCGTACAAGCAGCCGATGCGCATCTACCCGGCCGTGCACTACACGATGGGCGGGCTGTGGGTGGACTACGACCTCCAGACCACCATCCCCGGCCTGTTCGCGGCGGGTGAGGCCAACTTCTCCGACCACGGCGCCAACCGGCTCGGCGCGTCCGCGCTGATGCAGGGTCTGTCCGACGGCTACTTCATCCTGCCGACGGTGCTGAACAACTACATCGGCAGCCAGAAGTTCGCCGCGGTCGCCCCGGACGCCCCTGAGGTGGCCGAGGTCGAGACGCTGGTGAAGGAGCGCATCGAGAAGCTGCTCTCGATCAACGGCGACCGCACGGTGGACTCGTTCCACCGCGAGCTCGGCCAGATCATGTGGGACTACTGCGGCATGGCCCGCAACGACGCCGGGCTGCGCAAGGCGATCAGCGAGATCCGGCACCTGCGCGACGAGTTCTGGAAGCGGGTGAAGGTGCCCGGCACCGGCGCCGAGCTCAACCAGTCGCTCGAGAAGGCCAACCGGGTGGCCGATTTCATCGAGCTCGGTGAGCTGATGTGCATCGACGCGCTGATGCGGGAGGAGTCGTGCGGCGGGCACTTCCGCGAGGAGTCACAGACCCCCGACGGCGAGGCGGCCCGTCAGGACGAGAAGTTCTCGTTCGTCGCGGCCTGGGAGTACGGCGGCCAGGGCCGGTTCGGCACGACCGGCGGCGACCCGGTGCTGCACCAGGAAGAACTCGTCTTCGACTACGTCCACCCGGCCCAGCGCAGCTACGCCTGATCCTCGCCCTGATCCTCGAAAGGCCTTACTCCGATGAAGCTCAAGCTGAAGATCTGGCGCCAGCGGAACGCCTCCGACGAGGGCGCCATGGTCGACTACGACATCGACGGGGTCTCCCCGGACATGTCGTTCCTGGAGATGCTCGACACGCTCAACGAGAAGCTGATCCTCGACGGCGAGGACCCGGTCGCCTTCGACCACGACTGCCGTGAGGGCATCTGCGGCAGCTGCGGCGTGGTGATCAACGGCGACGCGCACGGGCCCGAGCAGACCACCGCCTGCCAGCTGCACATGCGCGCGTTCTCGGACGGCGAGGAGATCGTCATCGAGCCGTGGCGCGCGGCGCCGTTCCCGGTGATCAAGGACCTGGTGGTGAACCGCGGCGCCTTCGACCGGATCATCGGCGCGGGCGGCTACATCACCGCTCCCACCGGTTCCGCGCCGGAGGGCAACAGCACCCGCATCCCCAAGCCCGACGCCGACGCCGCGTTCGCCAACGCCACCTGCATCGGCTGCGGCGCCTGCGTCGCGGCCTGCCCGAACGGCTCGGCCTCGCTGTTCGTCTCGGCCAAGGTCACCCACTTGAACCTGCTGCCCCAGGGCCAGCCGGAGCGCACCTCCCGGGTGATGAACATGGTCGAGCAGATGGACGCCGAGGGCTTCGGCGGCTGCACCAACACCGGCATGTGCACGGTCTCCTGCCCCAAGGAGATCCCGTTCATGAGCATCACCAACCTGAACAAGGAGTACCGCCGGGCGGTGCGCGAGACCACCAAGGCCCGCGCGGTGCAGGCCAAGGCCAACCCGAGCTGATGCTCACGCGGGTTGCATCCGCTCCTGCGTGATCTGGGTGCAACCCGCGTTCACTAGACTTCAGCCATGACTTCACCCCAGGTCGTCGTGCTCGACTACGGCTCCGGCAACGTCCGGTCCGCCGTACGCGCCCTGGAACGGGCCGGTGCCACGGTCGAGCTCACCGCCGACTTCAGCACCGCCCTGAACGCCGAGGGTCTGGTCGTGCCCGGCGTCGGTGCCTTCGCCTCGGTCGCCGACCAGCTGCGCGCGGTCGGCGGCCACCGGCTGATCGGCCGCCGCCTGGCCGGGGGCCGCCCGGTGCTCGGCATCTGTGTCGGCCTCCAGGTGCTGTTCGAGAACTCCGTCGAGTTCGGCCGCGACGACGTGCCCGGCCTGGGCGAGTGGCCCGGCACCGTCGAGTTGCTGCCCTCCAACGTCGTGCCGCACATGGGCTGGAACGTCGTCGACGTGCCCGACGACTCGAAGCTGTTCGCCGGCATCGAGCGCGAGCGGTTCTACTTCGTGCACTCCTACGCCGTGCAGAAGTGGGAGCTGCCCTCACCCGGCGACCCCCTCGCGGTGCTCAAGCCCCCGCTGGTCACCTGGTCCGAGCACGGCGGCCGGTTCGTCGCCGCGGTCGAGAACGGCCCGCTGTCGGCCACCCAGTTCCACCCGGAGAAGTCCGGCGACGCGGGCATCCAGCTGCTGCGCAACTGGCTCGGCACGGTGTAGCCGCGGGGAACCGCCCCTGGCCGCGGTGGTCACGGCGGCGCGATAGCGTGGACGCCGACTTCTGGACCGGCCGGTGACCGGCCGGTGGCACCACGTGGAAAGGGTCCCTCCATGTCTGAAGCCGCCGCCGCCCCCGGCCGGCTCGAGCTCCTCCCCGCCATCGACGTCGTCGACGGCCAGGCCGTGCGCCTGGTGCAGGGCGAGGCCGGCAGCGAGACCGGCTACGGCGATCCGCTGGAGGCCGCGCTGAACTGGCAGCGCGCCGGTGCCGAGTGGATCCACCTGGTCGACCTGGACGCGGCGTTCGGCCGCGGCTCCAACCGCGACCTGCTGGCCCGGGTCTGCGAGCGGATGAGCGAGCTCGGCGTGAAGGTCGAGATGTCCGGCGGCATCCGCGACGACGCGAGCCTGGAGGCCGTCATGGCCACCGGCTGCCGCCGCGTCAACCTGGGCACCGCCGCGCTGGAGAACCCGGACTGGACCCGCGACGCGATCAAGCAGTACGGCGACCGGATCGCCGTCGGCCTCGACGTGCGCGGCACCGAGCTGGCCGGCCGCGGCTGGACCAGCAAGGGCGGTGACCTGTACGACCGGCTGGCCCGCCTGGACGAAGACGGCTGCGCCCGTTACGTGGTCACCGACGTCACCAAGGACGGCACGCTGAAGGGCCCGAACCTGGACCTGCTGGCCGAGGTCTGCCGGCGCACCGACAAGCCGGTGGTGGCCTCCGGCGGCATCTCCAACCTCGACGACATCGCCGCCCTGCGCGCCCTGGTGAAGATCGGCGTCGAGGGGGCAATCGTCGGAAAGGCGCTGTACAGCGGCGCTTTCACCCTTGAGCAGGCCCTCCACGTAGCCGGGTGAGACAGATGTCCCACGCGATCAACCCGCATCACGACACCGACTCGGCCGGCACCCCCTGGTCCGGCCGCACCCTCACCGCCCAGCCCTTCCCGGGCGACGACGGAACCGCCGACGAGGCCCTCACCGCCGCGCTCGCGACCGGTGACCTGACCGCGATCACCCGGGCCTGGGCGCCGACGCGCGTCCTGGTGCCGATCGTCGCGGTGCTGGGCGACGACGAGGCCGAGCTGGTCGCGACGCAGGGCGACAAGAGTGCCGACATGGCCCTGGTCACCCTGCTGGGTGAGGACGACGCCCGGGTGCTGCCCGTGTTCACCAGCGTGGCCGCGCTCCAGACCTGGAACCCGCAGGCCCGGCCGGTCCCGGTGGAGGCCGCGCGGGCCGCGCAGGCCGCTGTGGTGGAGGAGTGCCCGCGCATCGTCATCGACCCGGCCGGGGCCTCGGTGGAGCTGCCCCGCCCGGCGGTGTGGGCGGTGGCCCAGGGCCGGGAGTGGGTGCCCCCGGCCTCCGACCCGGACCTGCTGGCCGGGATCGCCGCGCTGGTCACCGCCGTGCCGCAGGTCAGGGCGCACCGCTGCGAGCCGGACGGCGACGCCGGCCTGGTCGTGGTGCTCGGCCTGCCGCCCGGCCTGGAGCGGGAGCAGGTGCGCGAGACCACCAGCCGGATCGGCGAGCTGCTGCTCACCGACCAGGTGGTGACCGAGCGCACCGACTCGGTGCGGCTGGCGGTCCGTTCCGTGTGATCGTCCCGACGGTTCTCACCCGCCCAGATCAATCCGGGTGAGAACTGTCGGTGGGGGAGGGCAGACTGCGGCTCGTGCTGCTCGCCCCGTACCGCGAACTCCTGCGTCGCCCCCTGGTTCTCCCGCTCTTCGTCACCGGCGTGCTGTGCCGCATGCCCAACAGCGCCGCCACCGTGGCGATCACCGTGTTCGTGGTCAGCGGCCTGGACCGCAGCTACGCGCAGGCCGGGCTGGTCGCGGCGGTGATGACGGTGGGGGCGGCGATCGGGGCGCCGTGGCGCGGCCGGCTGCTCGACCGGATCGGCCTGCGTCGCACGGTGGCGCCGTCGGTGCTGGTGGAGGGCGCGGTCTGGTTCGCCGTCCCGTTCCTGCCCTACCACCTGATCCTGGTCACGGCGTTCGTCGGGGGACTCCTGTCGATCCCGGTCTACATGGTGGTGCGGCAGGGCCTGAGCGTGCTCGCCGCCCCGTCGCAGCAGCGGGCGGCCTTCTCGCTGGACTCCATCTCGACCGAGCTGAGCTACCTGGTCGGCCCGGCCGCCGGTGCGGCCCTGGCCTCCACCTGGTCGCCGACGGGCACGGTGCTGCTGGTCGGCGGCACCACGGTCGCGGCGGGCCTCGGCCTGATGGTGTTCGACCCACCCCTGCGCCGACCGCACCCCGACCCGGTTCCCGGCCCCACCCCCGGCCCCACCCCGGCCGGCCGGTCCGACCTGGTCTCGCCCCGGCTGGTCGCCACCCTGGCCGCCACCGTGGTCGCCCTGGCGGTGATCGGCGCCACCGACGTCTCCGTGGTGGCGCTCAGCCGGGAGTCCGGGCAGATGCACCTGACCTGGGTGGTCTTCGTCGCCTGGTCGCTGTCGTCGATGACCGGCGCCGTGGTGTTCGGCGCCCTCGACCGTCCGGTCCCGGTGTTCGCCCTGGTGCTGGCGCTCTGCCTGCTGACCGCGCCGGCGGGCCTGGTCCCGGGCATCTGGTGGCTGGCCCTGGCCATCGTCCCGGCCGGGCTGCTCTGTGCTCCGGCCATGGCGGCGGCCGGGGCCGAGGTCAGCCGGCTGGTCCCGGAGCACCGGCGGGGCGAGGCGCTCGGCTGGTACGGCTCGGCCATGACGGTCGGCCTGGCCGCCGGCACACCGCTGGCCGGGTGGGCCATCGACCGGGCCGGTCCGGCGGCCGGTTTCGCCCTGACCGGGACGATCGGCGCTGCTGTCGCGGTCGTCGGCCTGATGCTGATACGCTTGGCCACTGACCGACCGAGTTCCGACGCAGAGCCTGCCCTAGCCGGTGAGTTCGCGACAGAGCACGGTGCGCCAAGTGGAGTCTCTCCCACCCGCCGTCAGCACACTCAGGTGTGAATGGCATCGGGTCCCGGTCCGCTCCTCCCGACCAGGAGGGGCCTCCTCGCCGCACGCGGCGGGGCTGTACGGCGACGGAATATCCGTCTGCCGTGTGACCGTTATTGAGGCTCCCGAGCGCCTGCGTCCGGGAGCCTTCTCCCGTTTGCCGGTGGTCTCCGAGTCCGTACGAAGGAGTAACACATCAGCGAGCCCCGGATTAACGACCGTATCCGCGTCCCAGAGGTGCGGCTGGTCGGCCCCAACGGGGAGCAGGTCGGCATCGTCCGGGTCGAAGACGCGTTGCGTCTCGCCCAGGAGGCCGACCTCGACCTCGTCGAAGTCGCGCCCCAGGCGCGGCCGCCGGTCTGCAAGCTCATGGACTTCGGCAAGTTCAAGTACGAGTCCGCGATCAAGGATCGCGAGGCCCGGAAGAACCAGGCCCACACGGTCCTCAAGGAAATCAGGCTTCGCCTCAAGATCGACCCGCACGACTACGCCACCAAGAAGGGGCACGTCGTCCGGTTCCTCAACGAGGGCGACAAGGTCAAGGTCATGATCATGTTCCGTGGCCGCGAGCAGTCGCGCCCGGAGATGGGCTACCGCCTGTTGCAGCGGATGGCTGCCGATGTGGCCGAAGAGGGCTACATCGAGAGCAACCCGAAGCAGGACGGCCGCAACATGGTCATGGTGATCGGCCCGCACAAGAAGAAGGCCGAGGCCAAGGCCGAGCAGAAGGACCAGCAGGCCGAGGAGAAGGCAGCCCGCGCCGAGCGCCGCCGCGAGGAGGCTCGCGAGGCCGCGGAGAAGGCCGCTGCCGCCGCTGCCGAGGAGAAGCCCGCGACCGTCGACGACGATGAGGAGCCCATCTTCATCAAGCGCGCGACGCCCCCGCCGTCGGCTGCCCCCGCGCCCGTGAGCTCCGGCCCGCCCGCGTACACGTCGTCCTCCCGTCCGTCCGGTGGCCCGCGCGGCGACCGCCCGGGTGGCCCCCGTGGCGACCGTCCGTCGTACGGCGACCGCTCGTCCGGCCCGCGTGGCGACCGCCCGTCTTACGGCGACCGTCCGTCCGGCCCGCGTGGCGACCGTCCCGGTGGCCCGTCCTCGCGTCCGGCTCCCGGTGGTGCGCCCCGTTCGGCTCCGGTCGGCGGAGCTCCGGCCGGGCGTCCGGCTCCGGTCAGCCGCCCGGCTCCGGCCGCCGGCACGCCGGGTGCGGCTCCGCGCCCCACCCCGGCGGCCACGGGCCCGCGTCCCACCCCCGGACCGCGCCCGACCCCGGCCTCGATGGGGCCGCGTCCCACCCCGGGCCCCGGCCCGCGACCGACCCCGGGCCCCGGCCCGCGCCCCGCGCCGCGTCCCACCCCGGGACCGGACGCCGAGGCGAAGCCCAAGGAGGAAGCCGCCAAGCCGGCGTCCTCCGAGCAGCAAGAGGCTGCCGACGCCTGACGGCGGCAGCCAGACCAGGTGCCCGGGCGGGCATCCCGACGAACGAGTTGCCCGCCCGGTCCCTAAACACCTTCCGCGTGCCGGACCACCCGCGCGCGGATCGATGAGGAGATACAGACGTGCCGAAGAACAAGACGCACAGCGGTTCGAAGAAGCGCTTCCGGGTGACCGGCAAGGGCAAGCTGATGCGTGAGCAGACGAATGCTCGTCACTACCTCGAGCACAAGTCCTCGAGCCGCACGCGTCGCCTGGCGTCCGACCAGCCCGTCGCCTCCGGCAACGTGAAGGCCATCAAGCGCCTGCTCGGCCTCTGACTCCCCGCTCACCGACCCCCGTCGCCGGTCCCTGACCGGTGATCAGAACCAAGGAGACTCCACGTGGCACGCGTCAAGCGGGCAGTCAACGCCCAGAAGAAGCGCCGCGAGGTCCTCGAGCGCGCCAGCGGTTACCGCGGCCAGCGCTCACGCCTCTACCGCAAGGCCAAAGAGCAGGTCACGCACTCGCTGGTCTACTCGTACCGCGACCGTCGTGCGCGCAAGGGTGACTTCCGCAAGCTGTGGATCCAGCGCATCAACGCTGCCGCCCGCGCCAACGGCATGACCTACAACCGGTTCATCCAGGGCCTGAAGGCCGCGGAGATCGAGGTCGACCGCCGCATGCTGGCCGAGCTGGCCGTGAACGACGAGGCCGCGTTCGCCGCGCTCGTCGTGCTGGCCAAGGACGCCCTGCCGGCCACCGCGGACACCACCGCGGCCTGAGTCTCTCGCCGGTCCCCCGCGGGACCGGCGTCAGCAGCGGAAACACAGATGACGACGGAACGCCCGGCGCTCGAGGCGCTGTCCAATCCCCGGTCCGACCGGGTGCGGGCAGTGGCCCGGCTGTCCGGGCGTTCCGCGCGTCAGCGGGCCGGCCGTTTCCTGGTCGAGGGCCCGCAGGGGGTACGTGAGGCGGTCGCCGAGCACGTGGCCCACCGGTCGGGGCACCAAGGGGGGACGCCCGTCGCCCCGGAACGGGGCGGGTCACCTCACGCGGGTGGTGCGCCGGGCACGCTGCGCGAGCTGTACGCCACTCCCGACGCCGCCGCCCGGTACCCCGAGATCCTCGACGCGGCAGCCGGTTCCGGCGTCCCGGCGCGGATCGTCACGGACGAGGTGCTGGCCGCGATGCTGGCCGGCGCCGGCACCACCACACCGCAGGGCCTGCTGGCCGTCTGCGACCTGATCACCGTCGGCCTGGACAGCGTGATCGCCGCCCGGCCGCGGCTGGTGGCCGTGCTGTCCCAGGTGCGCGACCCGGGCAACGCGGGCACGGTGATCCGTGCGGCCGACGCCGCCGGGGCCGACGCCGTGGTGCTCACCGACGCCAGCGTCGACGTGCACAACCCGAAGTGCGTGCGCTCCACCGCGGGCAGCCTGTTCCACCTGCCGGTGGTGGCCGGTGTCCCGCTGGCCGACGCGGTGCGGCGGCTGAAGCAGGCCGGTCTGGCGGTGCTGGCCGCGGACGGTGCGGGCGACTTCGACCTGGACGAACTGGCGGACGACGCCGAGGACCGCGAGGTTTCGTCGTCCACCCCCGAGTCGTCCACCCCCGAGTCGTCCACCCCGGGCGCGCCCCACCTGGAGCGCTCCGCGGCCTGGGTGTTCGGCAACGAGGCGTGGGGCCTGCCGCAGGCCGACCGGGACCTCGCCGACGCCGTGGTGCGGGTGCCCGTGCACGGCCGGGCCGAGAGCCTGAACCTCGGCACCGCGGCCACCGTCTGCCTCTACGCCACCGCGCGGGCCCAGCGTCGCGAGCAGCGACGGGCACAGCGCCGATTTACCATGGCGGAAACCGCCTGACGCAGGCCGGTTCCCGCCGTCACTCACTCCTGCCCCCAGCGGCCAGAAGCGAAATCCACTGGCCGCCGTCTGAGACGATGAAGCACGTGAGGATCGCATTGTGAGTACCAAGGACTACGACCCGGTTGAGGTCGCGGTGCTCTCCGAGGAGAAGCTGGCCGGGTACGTCGCCAACGCCCTGGAGGCCTTCGCCGCCGCCGACGGTCTGGACGCCCTCAAGCAGGCCCGCCTCGACCACTCCGGTGACCGCAGCCCGCTGGCCCTGGCCAACCGCGAGATCGGCGCGCTGCCGCCGGCCGCCAAGGCCGAGGCCGGCAAGCGCGTGGGCAAGGCCCGCGGGCAGGTGAACAAGGCGCTGGCCGCGCGGCAGAAAGAGCTGGAGGCCGAGCGCGACGCCCGGGTGCTGGTCGAGGAGTCGGTCGACGTCACCCTGCCGGTCGACCGTCGCCCGGCCGGGGCCCGTCACCCGCTCTCCACCGTGATGGAGCGGATGGCCGACATCTTCGTCGCCATGGGCTGGGAGGTCGCCGAGGGCCCCGAGGTCGAGGCCGACTGGTTCAACTTCGACGCCCTGAACTTCGGCCCGGACCACCCGGCCCGGCAGATGCAGGACACCTTCTTCGTCGACCCGGTCGACAGCGGCCTGGTGCTGCGCACGCACACCTCGCCGGTCCAGGCCCGCACCATGCTGGAGCGCACGCCGCCGATCTACGTGGTCTGCCCCGGCCGGGTGTTCCGCACCGACGAGCTGGACGCCACGCACACCCCGGTGTTCACCCAGATCGAGGGCCTGGCCGTGGACCAGGGCCTGACCATGGCCCACCTCAAGGGCACGCTCGACCACTTCGCCCGCACCCTGCTCGGGCGCGAGATCACCACCCGGCTGCGCCCGGCGTTCTTCCCGTTCACCGAGCCGAGCGCCGAGCTCGACCTGCGTTGTTTCGTGTGCGACGGCGAGGACGACGCCTGCCGGGCCTGCAAGGGCACCGGCTGGATCGAGTGGCTGGGCTGCGGCATGGTCAACCCGAACGTGCTGCGCGCGGCCGGGATCGACCCGGAGGTCTACACCGGGTTCGCGTTCGGGGCCGGGGTCGAGCGGGCCCTGATGTTCCGCAACGGTGTCGAGGACATGCGCGACATGGTCGAGGGCGATGTCCGGTTCAGCCTGCACTACGGAATGGAGGCCTGATGCGCGCCCCGCTGAGCTGGCTGGCCGAGTACGTCGAGATGCCGCAGGGCGTCACGGCTCTCGAGGTGGCCGCCGACCTGGTCAAGGTCGGCCTGGAGGAAGAGGGCGTGCACGGTGGCGGTGTCACCGGGCCGCTCGTGGTCGGCCGGGTGCTCGACTTCACCCCCGAGCCGCAGAAGAACGGCAAGACGATCCGCTGGTGCCAGGTCGACGTCGGAGAGGCCGAGCCGCGCGGGATCGTCTGCGGCGCGGGCAACTTCGCCAAGGACGACCTGGTGGTCGCCAGCCTGCCCGGGGCCGTGCTGCCCGGCGGCTTCGCGATCGCCGCGCGCAAGACCTACGGCCACAAGTCCGACGGCATGCTCTGCGCCGCCAGCGAACTGGGCCTCGGCGAGGATCACGACGGGATCATCCTGCTGGCCGAGTGGGGTCACGGCGACGCGAAACCCGGTGACGACGCGATCGCGCTGCTCGGTCTGGCCGAGGAGACCGTCGAGGTCAACGTCACGCCCGACCGCGGCTACTGCTTCAGCCTGCGTGGCATCGCCCGGGAGTACTCGCACTCCACCGGCCGCACCTTCACCGACCCGGCGCTGATCGACGTGCCGGCTCCCACGGAAGACGGTTTCCCGGTCGAGCTCGACGACCGGGCCCCGATCAACGGCGTGATCGGCGGCGACCGCTTCGTCGCCCGCGTGGTCAGGGGAGTCGACGCCACGGCCACCAGCCCGCGCTGGATGCAGCGCCGGCTGGAACAGGCCGGGATGCGGCCGATCTCGCTCGCGGTCGACGTCACCAACTACGTCATGCTGGCCGTCGGGCACCCGTTGCACGCGTTCGACCTGGACCGGCTGTCCACGCCGATCGTGGTGCGCCGGGCCGCCCCGGGCGAGAAGCTGACCACGCTCGACGACGTGGAGCGCACCCTGCACCCGGAGGACCTGCTGGTCACCGACTCGCCGGAGGGCCGCTCGAGCCGGGTGCTCAGCCTGGCCGGGGTGATGGGCGGGGCCACCAGCGAGGTCACCTCGACCACCACGAACGTGCTGGTCGAGGCCGCGCACTGGGACCCGATCACGGTCGCCCGCACGATGCGCCGGCACAAGCTGCCCACCGAGGCGGGCAAGCGGTACGAGCGCGGCGTCGACACCCGGCTGGCCGACGTGGCCGCCGAGCTGGCCGTGCGCCTGCTGGTCGAGTACGGCGGTGAAGGTGTCGAGGTCGGCCCGGTCACCGACGTCGGCACCCCGGCGCCGGGCGCGAGCATCGAGATGGCCTGGGACTTCCCGGGCCGCATCGTCGGCCTGGACTGGACCCGTGAGCAGGTCGTCGACACGCTGACCACGATCGGCTGCACCGTCAGCGGCGACGAGACGCTGACCGTGCAGGCGCCGAGCTGGCGTCCCGACCTGACCGTCGGCGTGGACCTGGCCGAGGAGCTCGCCCGGCTGCGGGGGTACGACCAGATTCCGTCGGTGCTGCCGGTCGCCCCGCCCGGGGCCGGCCTGACGCACGGCCAGCGGGTGCGGCGCTCGGTCGCCCGGGCGCTGGCCGAGCACGGCGCGGTCGAGGTGCTGACCTACCCGTTCATCGGCGAGGCGGTGCATGACGCGTTCGGCCTGAAGCCGGACGACCCGCGCCGGCGGGCCCTGCGTCTGGCCAACCCGCTGTCCGACGAGCAGCCGTTCCTGCGCACGTCGCTGGTCGCGACGCTGCTCGACGCGGTGAAGCGCAACGTCAGCCGGGGTTTCACCGACCTGGCGGTGTTCGAGATCGGGTCGGTCACCCGGCCCGGCGGGGCCGAGGCCAGGGCCGGGCACCCGAGCGTGGCCGGGCGGCCCAGCGACGCCGAGCTGGAGCAGCTGTTCGCGGCGATCCCGCACCAGCCGCTGCGGGCCGCGATCGTGCTGACCGGTCAGCGGGAGCTGCCGGGCTGGGCCGGCCCGGGCCGGGCCGCCGACTGGTCCGACGCCGTGGAGGCCGCGCTGCTGGTGGCCCGCACGGTCAACGTGACGGCGACCGTGGCCAAGGAGGAAGACCACGCTCCCTGGCACCCGGGCCGCTGCGCCCGGCTGGAGATCGACGGCCGGCTCTTCGGTCACGCCGGTGAGCTGCACCCGAAGGTGGTCGCCGCGCTCGGCCTGCCGCCTCGCACGGTGGCGGCCGAGGTCGACCTCGACCTGCTGATCGAGGTGTCCGGCCGGATCGTGACCGCGTCACCGATCTCCACCTTCCCGCTGGCCAAGGAAGACGTGGCGCTGGTGGTGAAGAACGAGGTGGCCAGCCAGGACGTGCACGCCGCCCTGGTCGCCGGGGCCGGTGAACTGCTGGAGTCGGCGCGGCTGTTCGACGTCTACACCGGCTCGTCGGTGGAGGAGGGGTACAAGTCGCTGGCGTTCGCGCTGCGGTTCCGCGCCCCCGACCGCACGCTCAAGGCGGACGAGACGGCCGCTGTCCGGGACGCCGCGGTGGCCGCCGCGGCCGCGGCCACCGGAGCGGTGCTGCGGGGGTAGCGCGCTCCCGTCGTCCGTAAGAAACTGAACGGCACCCCTGAACGTTGACGCGATGTTGACCGGGGGTGCCGTTCGGCATTCGCTGTGTCACAAAGCACTATGCATAGAATTTCGCTGCTGTGTATAGTCATGCGCTATGGGAATCAGCGCGGCAGTGGCAGGTGCGAGCGGATACGCCGGCGGCGAGCTGCTGAGACTTCTGCTGGCCCATCCCGGGATCGAGATCGGCGCGCTCACCGCGGGCGGTAACGCGGGCACACGGCTCGCCGAGCACCAGCCCCATCTGCTGCCGCTGGCCGACCGCGTGCTCGCGCCCACCACGGCCGACGAGCTGGCCGGCCACGACCTGGTGTTCCTCGCCCTCCCGCACGGCGCCAGCGCGGCCATCGCCGCGCAGCTGCCCGCCGACACCGTCGTGATCGACTGCGGGGCCGACCACCGGCTGGTCAGTGCGCAGGCGTGGGAGGAGTTCTACGGCGGCGAGCACGCCGGCAGCTGGGCCTACGGCCTGCCGGAGCTGCCGCGTGCAGACGGTGCCCGGCAGCGCGAGAACCTGCGTGGCGCACGGCGGATCGCGGTTCCCGGCTGTTACCCGACGGCCTCCAGCCTGGCCCTGGCCCCGGGTTTCGCGGCCGGTCTGCTGGAGCCGGACGACGTGGTGGTGGTGGCTGCCAGCGGCACCTCCGGCGCCGGCCGGGCGGCCAAGGTGAACATGCTCGGCAGCGAGGTGATGGGCTCGATGAGCCCCTACGGCGTGGGCGGCGTGCACCGGCACACCCCGGAGATCGAACAGAACCTCGGCCTGGCCGGGAACCAGCCGGTGCGGGTGTCGTTCACCCCGACCCTGGCGCCGATGTCCCGCGGCATCCTGGCCACCTGCACGGCCCGCCTGAAGCCCGGCGTCACCGCCGGCGAGGTGCGTGAGGCCTGGCAGAACACCTACCGGGACGAGACTTTCGTGCACGTCCTGCCCGAGGGCCGGTGGCCGCGCACGGCCGACACGCTCGGCGCGAACACCGCCCTGATCCAGGTCGCGGTGGACGAGCGGGTGGGCCGGGTGATCGCGGTCAGCGCCATCGACAACCTGGCCAAGGGCACCGCCGGCGGGGCGGTCCAGTCCGCCAACCTGGCGCTCGACCTGCCCGAGGTCCTCGGCCTGCCGCTGGTGGGGGTGGCCCCGTGAGCCCCGCGCCCGGCGGCCGGGAGGTGGCGTCATGCATCTGATCCAGTACCGGCAGGCGATGGCCCTGGTGCGCCTGGCGCCCGACAGCCCGGACCCGCACTGGGCCGTGGGCAGCCCGCTGGTCAGCATCTCGCGCACCGCCGACGAGATCAGCGTGGTCTGCCCGACCACCAGCCTGCCCGAGCCGGTTCCCGGCCCGGTCGAGGGCCCCTTCACCGTCACCCGGGCGGCCGGGGCACTGGAGTTCTCCCAGATCGGCGTGCTGATGCGGTTGCTGAAACCGCTGGCCGACGCCGGGATCCCGGTGCTGAACGTGTCCACGTTCGACACCGACTGGGTGCTCGTGCCCGCGGCGAAATCCGTGGTGGCGGCCTCGGTCTGGCGTCATGCCGGATACACCGTGACAGAAGACGCCGAGTAAGAAACCCCTGAGAGGAACGTCAGATGAGCGTCACCGCGGCCAAGGGCTTCCGCGCCGCCGGGGTCGCCGCCGGGCTGAAGAGCACCGGCGCCCCCGACGTCGCACTGGTGGTGAACGACGGCCCGAACGACGCGGCCGCCGCCGTGTTCACCAGCAATCGCTGCAAGGCCAACCCGGTGCTGTGGAGCGAGCGGGCGATCAGCGACGGCCGCCTGCGCGCCGTGGTGCTGAACTCCGGCGGCGCCAACTGCTACACCGGCGCCGAGGGCTTCCAGGTCACGCACGCCACCGCCGAGGAGGTGGCCCGGCTGAACGCGCTGTCACCGCTCGACGTGCTGGTCTGCTCCACCGGCCTGATCGGCCTGCCGCTGCCGCAGGACCGTCTGCTGGCCGGCGTGGCCGACGCCACCACCCGGCTGACCGCCACCGGGGGCGGCGACGCGGCCGAGGCGATCCGCACCACCGACTCGGTGAGCAAGCAGGCGAGCGTCACCTCGCCGCACGGCTGGAGCGTCGGCGGCATGGCCAAGGGCGCGGGCATGCTCGCCCCGGCCCTGGCCACCATGCTCGTCGTCATCACCACCGACGCCCTGGTCGACGGGCCCGGCCTGGACTCCGCGCTGCGCGCCGCCACCCGGGTCACCTTCGACCGGCTGGACTCCGACGGCTGCCAGTCCACCAACGACACCGTGGCGCTGATGTCGTCCGGCGCCAGCGGCCTGGCCCCCGACCCGGTCGAGTTCACCGCCGCCGTCACCGCGGTCTGCCACGACCTGGCGCAGCAGCTGCTCGCCGACGCCGAGGGCTCCGAGCACGACATCGCGATCGAGGTGCGGGGCGCGGTCTCCGAGGAGGAGGCCGTCGAGGTCGGCCGCTCGGTCGCCCGCAGCAACCTGTTCAAGGCCGCGGTGTTCGGCAAGGACCCGAACTGGGGCCGCATCCTGGCCTCGGTCGGCACCACGTCGGCCACCTTCGACCCGGCCGACCTGGACGTCGCGATGAACGACGTATGGGTCTGCCGCAAGAGCACCCCGGCCGAGAGCGCCGACGGCATCGACCTGTCCGGCCGCAAGGTCGGCGTCGTCATCGACCTGAAGGCCGGCCCGGCCACCGCGACGGTGTGGACCAACGACCTCACCCACGCGTACGTGCACGAGAACAGCGCGTACTCGTCGTGACCGACGTCCCCGACCTCTCCGCGGAGCAGAAGGCCGAGGTCCTCGTCGAGGCCCTGCCCTGGCTGCGCCGTTTCCAGGGCGCCGTCGCCGTGATCAAGTACGGCGGCAACGCGATGATCGACGACGACCTGAAGCGCGCCTTCGCCGAGGACGTGGTGTTCCTGCGCGCGGCCGGTCTCAAGCCCGTCGTCGTGCACGGCGGCGGCCCGCAGATCTCGTCCATGCTCAAGCGCCTGGGCATCAGCAGCGAGTTCCGCGGCGGTCTGCGGGTCACCACCCCGGAGACCATGGACGTGGTCCGGATGGTGCTCACCGGTCAGGTCAGCCGGGAACTGGTCGGCCTGATCAATCAGCACGGCCCGCTCGCGATCGGCATGTCGGGTGAGGACGGCGGACTGTTCCTCGCCGCGCGACGCGACGCCGTGGTGGACGGTTCGCCCGTCGACGTGGGCCTGGTCGGTGACGTGGTCGAGGTCGACCCGGCCGCGGTGCTCGACCTGATCGACGCCGGCCGGATCCCGGTGATCTCCACGGTCGCGCCGGACGACGACGGCCAGGTGCTCAACGTGAACGCCGACACCGCCGCGGCCGCGCTCGCGATCGCGCTGCGGGCGCGCAAGTTCGTCGTCCTCACCGATGTCGAGGGCCTGTACGCGAACTGGCCGGACCGCTCGTCACTGCTGTCCGAGATCACCGACACCGACCTCGAGGCGATGCTGCCGTCGCTGGAGTCGGGCATGGTGCCGAAGATGGAGGCCTGCCTGCGCGCGGTGCGCGGCGACGTGCCCACCGCCACCGTCATCGACGGGCGGGTCCCGCACAGTCTCCTGCTCGAGGTGTTCACCTCCAGCGGCGTCGGGACCATGGTCGTCCCGGCCCCCCAGCAGAACACGACCCAGAACGGGGGTGGCGCGTGAGCACCGACCTCACCGCCCAGAACACCGGCCTCGTCGATAGCGACGGCTCCGCCCAGTGGATGGAGCGGTACACCCGTTCCGTGCTGGGTGTTTTCGGTTCCCCCTCGCGCGTGCTGGTGCGCGGCGAGGGCGCGTACGTGTGGGACGCCGACGGCAACCGCTACCTCGACCTGCTCGGCGGCCTGGCGGTGAACTCGCTCGGCCACGCCCACCCGTTCCTGGTCTCCGCCGTCACCGCGCAGCTGGCCACCCTCGGGCACGTGTCCAACCTGTTCACCCACCCGCTCCAGATCGCGCTCGCCGAGCGGCTTCTCGAGCTGGCCGAGGCCCCCGAGGGCTCGGCGGTGTTCTTCTGCAACTCCGGCACCGAGGCCAACGAGGCGGCGTTCAAGCTGACCCGCCGCACCGGCCGCACCCGGATCGTGGCGGCCACCGGCGCATTCCACGGCCGCACCATGGGCGCGCTCGCGCTCACCCACAAGGCCGCCTACCGGGAGCCGTTCGAGCCGCTGCCGGCCGACGTCGTGCACGTGCCCTGGGGCGACGCACAGGCGCTGGCCGACGCGGTGGACGACGACACGGCCGCGGTCGTGCTGGAGCCGATCCAGGGCGAGGCCGGCGTGCGCCCGGCTCCCGCCGGATACCTGGCCGCCGCCCGCCGGGCCACCCGGGCCCACGGCGCGCTGCTGGTGTTCGACGAGGTGCAGACCGGAATCGGCCGCACCGGAAGCTGGTTCGCACACCAGCTGGCCGGGCTGAACGGCGGCGAGGACGTCGTCCCCGACGTGATGACCCTGGCCAAAGGGCTGGGCGGCGGTATCCCGGTCGGCGCGATGGTGGTCTACGGGCACGACAACGCCCGGCGGCTGGGGGCCGGTCAGCACGGCACCACGTTCGGCGGCAACCCGGTGTCGGCCGCCGCGGGCCTGGCCACGCTGCACGTGATCGAGCGGGACGGCCTGCTGGAGCACACCACGATCATCGGAAAGAGGCTGGAGGAAGGCCTTTCCGGTCATCCGCTGGTCGCCGGGGTGCGCGGGCACGGCCTGCTGCGGGCGGTCGAGCTGACCCACCCGGTGTCGGCCGTCGTGGCCGGTCACCTGCTGGAGGCGGGCTTCATCGTCAATGCCGTGGCCCCCGACGCGATCCGGCTCGCCCCACCGCTGATTCTCTCCGCCGGGCAGGCGGACTCGTTCATCACGGCCCTTCCGGCCGCCCTGGATCTTGCAGCACAGGAGCTCTCGTGACCATCCGGCACTTCCTCAAGGACGACGACCTCTCCCCGGACGAGCTGATCGAGGTCCTCGACCTGGCCGACCGGCTGAAGGCCGAGCGGGCCAAGGGCATTCTCGACGTGCGCCCGCTGGAGGGGCCGAAGACCGTCGCGGTGCTGTTCGACAAGTCGTCCACCCGCACCCGGGTCTCGTTCAGCATCGGCATCAGCGAGCTCGGCGGCTACCCGCTGATCATCGACTCCAGCCAGAGCCAGCTGGGCCGCGGCGAGCCGATCGAAGACACCGCGCGGGTCCTCACCCGGCAGGCCTCGGCCATCGTCTGGCGCACCGGTGACCAGAGCCGCATCGACACCATGGCCGAGCACTCCACCGTGCCGGTCGTGAACGCCCTCACCGACCAGTACCACCCCTGCCAGCTGCTGGCCGACCTCCAGACCGTGCGGGAGCGCAGGGGCCGGCTGGAGGGTCTGACCCTGTCCTACCTGGGCGACGGTGCGAACAACATGTCGCACTCCTACCTGCTGGCCGGTGCGAACGCCGGTATGCACGTGCGGATCGGCGCCCCCGAGGCGTTCCAGCCCGACCCGGCGATCGTCGAGCAGGCCTGGGCCCTGGCCTCGGACACCGGCGGCTCGGTCACCGTCACCACCGACCCGGCGGCCGCCGCCGAGGGCACCGACGTGCTCGCCACCGACACCTGGGTCTCGATGGGCCAGGAGGCGGAGAAGAACGACCGCGCGGGAGTTTTCAACGCCTACTCGGTGGACGACGCGCTGCTGTCGAAGGCCGCGCCGCAGGCGATCGTGCTGCACTGCCTGCCCGCCTACCGGGGCCTGGAGATCTCCGCCTCGGTGATCGACGGCCCGCAGTCCGTGGTCTGGGACGAGGCGGAGAACCGGCTGCACGCCCAGAAGGCGCTCCTGACCTGGTTGCTGGAGCGATCGGGATGAGTCTGCCCAGCCAGTCGGCGGGGCGGGCCCACACCAAGGTCGCCCGGCACCGTCGCATCGTCGAGTTGCTGCGCCTGAACCAGGTGCGCTCCCAGGTCGAGCTGGCCCAGCTGCTCAACTCCGACGGGGTGGCCGTCACCCAGGCCACCCTGTCGCGTGACCTGGTCGAGCTGAACGCGGTGAAGGTGCGGCACGCCGACGGCGGGCTGATCTACGCGGTACCGGGGGAGGGCGGCGACCGCACCCCGCAGGCCGGCGTCGAGCAGGGCGCACTCACCGCCCGGCTGGCCCGGCTGTGCGAGGAACTGCTGGTCACGGCCGAGGCCTCGGCCAACCTCGTGGTGCTGCACACCCCGCCGGGAGCCGCTCAGTTCCTGGCCTCGGCCATCGACCACTCGGTGCTGCCCGACGTGCTCGGCACCATCGCGGGTGACGACACGGTGCTGGTGGTGACCCGCGACCCGGTGGGCGGCGACGCGGTCGCGAGCCGTTTCCTGGCGCTGGCCGCCGGCACCGACAACTAACACAACAATGGACGGCGAACAGCCCGCTCCGGTGTCACGTGCGCGCCGGAACTGCCCGGGCTCCCCGTCGTCCCCGATTCTAAGGAGCAACCCGTGACCGCCGAGCCCAAGGTCCTGTGGGGTTCACGTTTCAGCGCCGGCCCGGCCGACGCGATGTTCGCCCTGTCCGTGTCGACCCACTTCGACTGGCGGCTGGCCCGGTACGACCTGGCCGGGTCCCGGGCGCACGCACGGGCGCTGAACCGGGCCGGTCTGCTCACGGACGACGACCTGGCGGGCCTGCTCGCCGGCATCGACGGGCTGGACGCCGACGTGGTCTCCGGTGCGGTCACCCCCGCCGCGCAGGACGAGGACGTGCACTCCGCCCTGGAGCGCATCCTGATCGAGCGACTCGGCCCGGAACTGGGCGGACGGCTGCGGGCGGGGCGCTCGCGCAACGACCAGATCGCCACCCTGCTGCGGATGTTCCTGCGCGACCACGCGCGGATCGTGGCCGGTCTGCTGCTCGACCTGGCCGAGGCGCTGGCCGCCCAGGCCGCCGCGCACCCCACCGCCCCGATGCCCGGCCGCACCCACATGCAGCACGCCCAGCCGGTGCTGCTGGCCCACCACCTGCTGGCCCGCGCCTGGCCGCTGCTGCGCGACGTGGACCGGCTGCGCGACTTCGACCGCCGCGCCGCGGTCTCGCCCTACGGCTCCGGCGCCCTGGCCGGCTCCACGCTCGGCCTCGACCCCGAGGCCGTGGCCGCCGACCTGGGCTTCAGCTCGTCGGTTCCGAACTCCCTGGACGGCACGGCCTCTCGTGACCTGGGCGCCGAATTCGCCTTCGTGGCAGCGATGATCGGTGTCGACATCTCCGGACTGGCCGAGGACGTGATCATCTGGGCGACCAAGGAGTTCTCCTTCGTCACCCTCGACGACGCCTGGTCCACCGGGTCGAGCATCATGCCGCAGAAGAAGAACCCCGACGTGGCCGAGCTGACCCGGGGCAAGGCCGGCCGGCTGATCGGTGACCTGGCCGGGCTGATGGGCACGCTGAAGGCCCTGCCGCTGGCCTACAACCGCGACCTCCAGGAAGACAAGGAGCCGGTGTTCGACGCGGCCGACACGCTGGAGGTCGTTCTGCCCGCGCTCGCGGGACTGGTGTCCACCCTGGTGTTCCACACCGAGCGGATGGCCGAGCTGGCGCCGCAGGGCTTCGCGCTCGCCACCGACATCGCCGAGTGGCTGGTGCGGCAGCGGGTGCCGTTCCGCGACGCGCACGAGATCGCCGGGGCCTGCGTGCAGCGCTGTGAGCAGCGGGCCGCGGCCGAGGGCCGCCCGGTGGAGCTGTGGGACCTGACCGACGACGACCTGGCCGCCGTCTCGCCGCACCTGACCCCCGCCGTGCGTGAGGTGCTGAACCTGGAGGGCGCGCTCAGCTCGCGCGACGGCCGGGGCGGCACCTCACCGCGCCGGGTGGCCGAGCAGATGGCCGAGCTGGCGGGCGAGATCAAGGTGCTGCGCGACTGGGCCCGGGAGGGTTCCACGAACTGAGACCCAAACGTGATCAAAGCCGTTCCGGGCAGGTCGCATTCGGGTGAGCGGTAAAACGCCCGGTTCGTCATGGTGCGGAGTGACGGCCCGTCAGGGCCGTAGCGCAAAGTTACCGGGACGAACCGGGCGTGAAACATTTCTGAAATAGCAAAATGCCTGGGGAACAACAGGTTTCGCGTTACCGCCCGAAGTGGTGTCTTTACGTCTCCGGAAGCAGGAGCAAGACTGGGCTGTGCGTGGGTCGCAACGGCGCGGTCCACGCATCAAGCTTCGGCCGTCGTCGAACACCCGCCCGTAGCGCCGGGTTACGCACCGTCCCTGGATCGGCTGCCGGTTCGCCTCGCTCTCCGCAACGGCCGGTCTAGCATCGCAGCCGTGCCGCCACCCGCCCCGCTGCCCCGCTCCTTCTTCGACCGCGAGCCCCTCGTGGTCGCACCCGCCCTGCTCGGCGCGGTCGTCCGCCACGAGCGCGACGGCGAGGTCGTCGAGGTCCGGCTCACCGAGGTGGAGGCCTACCTGGGTGAGGGAGAAGACCCGGCCTCGCACTCCCACCGCGGGCGGCGGCCCCGCAACCAGGTGATGTGGGGTCCGCCCGGCCACCTGTACGTCTACTTCACCTACGGCATGCACTACTGCGCCAACCTGGTCTGCCGCCCCGAGGGCGTCTCCGGCGGCGTGCTGCTGCGGGCCGGTGAGGTGGTGAACGGCCTCGACGTGGCCCGCGCCCGGCGGCCCGCCGTCCGGCGCGACGTCGACCTGGCCCGGGGCCCGGCCCGGCTCGCCAGTGCCCTGGGACTCGCCCGCGACGACGACGGGCGCGACGTCTGCTCCGGCGGATCGCTCCAGGTCCTGCCCGGAACCCCGGTGCCCCGGTCCCGGCTTCGCACCGGCCCTCGGGTCGGCGTCTCGGCGGGCGCCGAATCACCCTGGCGCTACTGGGTCGACGGTGAGCCGACCGTCTCCGCCTACCGCCCTGCCGTACCTCGTCTTCCCCGATCGAAATAACCGGTTCCCTCCCCGGGCCCCACCGGCCCTATCGTTGGGGCCTGTGACCGTGAGTACCGAAGAATCCGTGCCCCCCGCGCCGGCGGCCAACGTTCTCGACGAGCTGACCTGGCGCAACCTGATCTCGACGTCCACCGACGAGGCGGCGCTGAGGAAGTCGCTCGGAGCCGGTCCGGTCACCTATTACGCGGGATTCGACCCGACGGCGGCCAGCCTGCACATCGGTCACCTGGTACAGATCCTCACCCTGCGCCGGCTCCAGATGGCCGGGCACCGTCCGCTGGCTCTGGTCGGCGGCGCCACCGGACTGATCGGCGACCCGCGGCCCACCGCCGAGCGGGTGCTCAACTCGCCCGAGGTGGTGGCCGGCTGGGTCGAGCGGCTGCGCTCGCAGATCGAGCCGTACCTCGACTTCACCGGATCGAACGCGGCGACCATGGTGAACAACCTGGACTGGACGTCGGGTCTGAGTGCCATCGAGTTCCTGCGTGACGTGGGCAAGCACTTCCGCATCGGCAGGATGCTGGCGAAAGACGCGGTGAGTGCCCGGCTGAACTCCGAGGCGGGCATCAGCTACACCGAGTTCAGCTACCAGATCCTCCAGTCCATGGATTTCCTGGAGCTGAACCGGCGTCACGACTGCACGCTCCAGATCGGTGGCTCCGACCAGTGGGGCAACCTGACCGCGGGCATCGACCTGATCCACCGGGTGCGCCCGGAGCAGACGGTGCATGCCCTGGCCACACCGCTGATCACCAAGGCCGACGGCTCCAAGTTCGGCAAGAGCGAGGGCGGGGCGATCTGGCTCGACCCCACGATGACCTCCCCGTACGCGTTCTTCCAGTTCCTGCTGAACGCGGACGACGCGAAGATCGTGGACTACCTCAAGGTGTTCTCGTTCCGCACCGCCGAGGAGATCGCCGACCTGGGCGAGTCGGCGGCCACCCGCCCGCAGGCGCGGGAGGCCCAGCGGGCCCTGGCCCGCGAGCTCACCGGTCTGGTGCACGGCGACCTGGCGGCCGGCCGGGTGGAGGAGGCGAGCAAGGCACTGTTCGGCGGCGGCGATCTGACCGGCCTCGACGGCGCCACGCTCGGCGATGCGCTGGCGGAGCTGCCCAAGGCCCAGCTGCCGCGGGGCGAGCACACAGTGATCGACCTGCTCGTGGCCACCGGCCTGTCGAACAGCAAGTCGGCGGCCCGGCGCACGCTGACCGAGGGCGGCGCCTACGTGAACAACACCAAGGTGACCGAGGGGGAGAGCGCCACGGTGAGCACGTCCGACCTGCTGCACGACCGGTGGATCCTGGTGCGCCGGGGCCGGCGTCAGCTGGCCGCCGTGGAGCTCGTGGGGGAGTAGGACCCGCACCGGATCCTGGGCGGGGGCCTGCCGAAAGGCGGGCCCCCGCTTCGGTTTCCGTCCGTGCTCGATCGGCCCCGGAAGGTTATCTGGGCTGGTCGGGTGAGGGTGGACACCGGGATTTGACTCGTCCGCAACCCGTACGTAAAGTTCTATCTGTTGGCAGCGCGGGAGACACGGACACGAAAGTGGCCGGTCCCGGGGCCGACTCCCCTGGAAGTCATCAGAGTCCTGCACCTTCGCCGGTTCGGGTCGCTGAAGGCCGCCTGGGGCCGGATGGTCAGAGCA